>CANRNS010000012.1 GCA_947632055.1 uncultured Akkermansia sp. | reverse complement strand
TACACTATTTTTGTCCAAACGATAAATCTCTTGCCCTCTTTTTCCCCGTTCGGTGCACTTATTTTTGTCCGATTGCGAAGCGCCGCCGTGGCGGAAAATCAGCTTGACTTGGTAGCTGGGCTGTGCTACGGTGCATTTGAATAAGTGAAAATCCATCTATGAAAATGAGAATTCCCTATTTAGGAGCGGCGCTGGTAGCGACAATGCTAGCCAGTGGAAGTGTATACGCCGATGGCCCTGAACCGCACAAGAACGTGCTGCGTGCCGCCAATTTCGGCGAAGAACAGCTCAAGCAAGTGCTGGCGAGCGGTGTAACCGTGGACGTAACGGATGATGACGGAGAAACCGCGTTGATGGAGGCGGCGGATAAGGGCAACCTGTCCGCGGTGCAGCTCCTGCTCAAGCACGGCGCCCAAGTGAACCGAAAAGATAAAGACGGGAAAACGGCGCTCATGCATGCAGCGGATGAAGGTCATACTCCCGTGGTGCAGGCTTTGCTTGCCGCCGGGGCGGATCCCTCTGCAAAGGATGAAGATGGCGAGACCGCGCTGATGATGGCCGAAGAGGAGCGGCACAACGATACCGCAACTGTACTTCGTAATTTTCATAAGACCGCTCCGGCTGCAGCGCCCGCCGCGCTTGTCGGCAAGCAGGGAATGAAGGCGGTGCTGCGCGCGGCGTATGAAGGCGAGACGGCGTTGCGTCAGTTGCTCGCGGGCGGTACAGCTGTCGATTGCGCCGACAACGATGGCGAGACGGCGCTGATGGAAGCGGCGGATAAGGGAAATCTGCCTGCTGTGCAACTTTTGCTCAAATGCGGCGCGAAGGCGGGCCTGCAGGATCATGAGGGCAAGACGGCGCTCATGGATGCGGCAAGCGATGGCCACACCGAGGTCGTCCGTGTGCTGATTGCTGCCGGGGCTGATGTCAACGCACGCGATGAGGATGGAGAGACGGCGCTCATGAAAGCGCTGGAGGATCACCACAACGACACGGCCGAGGCGCTGCGCGCTGCCGGCGCTCGTTGAGCCGATTTGATGATTCTCTCCCAAATATGCAAGCGCTCCGGAGTGCGGGGCGCTTGCGGTTTGAGGCGCCTCGTGTGGAATTGCGCTTTTCAATTTGCCGGAAATGCGATAGAATGCCCGCATGAGTTTTGATTTACCGGAGGCGGTGGGGAAGCGTATCTACGTGCAGGGAAAGTTGCACCCGGAGCTGCGCGTGCCTATGCGCGAAATTGAGCTCTCCGATTCACTCTTCCCGGACGGGAGCACAGAAAAGAACGAGCCGGTGCGTGTGTATGACTGCTCAGGCCCGTGGGGGGACCCATCCGTCAAATGCACGGTAGAGTCCGGGATACCCCGCTTGCGCGAGGCATGGATAGCGCAGCGGGGTGATGTGGCGCGTACAGAGGGAGGGGCGCTCAAGGCTGCTGCTGCCGCATCTCCGCCCACACAGCGCGCGTACGCTTTGCGCGGCATTGTCACGCCCGAGATGGAGTTTGTGGCGATACGCGAAAACATGGGACGCGAGGAAGCGTTCCGGGCGGTGTATGACCGCTTCCCGCATGAAAAGACGAGGCCGCAGGAAGCGCAGCAGTTGCTGGATGAATTGGGCACCGGCATGCCGCGTCCGAGTGAGTTGGAGAAGGAGCCGGGATTTTCACCGCAGAGTTTGCAGCAGCGCGCAGACTTGCGCTACAGCCATCCAACGGAATACGCGGAGCGTACCGGGGTCCAGGCGCCCGCCTTTTTCACGCCGGAGTTTGTGCGCGATGAATTGGCAGCCGGCCGTGCGCTCATCCCCGCCAATGTCAACCACCCGGAGGCGGAGCCCATGATCATCGGCCGTCGCTTCCTCTGCAAAATCAACGCAAATATCGGTAACTCCGCCATCTCATCCGACATTCATCAGGAAGTGCAGAAGCTTCGCCGCGCCATTCACTGGGGGGCTGACACGGTGATGGACCTCTCTACGGGAGCCGACATTCACCGGACGCGCGAGTGGATTCTGCGCAACAGCCCCGTCCCCATCGGCACCGTGCCTATTTATCAGGCCTTGGAAAAGTGCGGCGGCAAGGTAGAAATGCTCAGCTGGGAGGTGTTGCGCGATACGCTCATTGAGCAGGCGGAGCAGGGCGTGGATTACGTGACCTTGCATGCGGCGCTTCTCGAGCGCTTCGTGCCGTTCACGGCCGGGCGCGCTACGGGAATTGTGTCGCGCGGAGGTTCCATCATGGCGAAATGGATGATGTTGCATGGCGCCGAGAATTTTCTGTACACGCATTGGGATGAGCTGTGTTCGATACTGGCATCGTATGATGTGGCGGTCTCCATCGGGGATGGTCTGCGACCGGGAAGCATTGCAGATGCCAATGATTTCCCCCAGTTAGCAGAATTAGAGGTGCAGGGTGAGTTGACTCTTTCGGCATGGCAGCACGGTGTGCAGGTGATGAATGAAGGCCCCGGGCACGTGCCGCTGCATCTCATCCCCGAGAACATGCGCAAGCAGCTCCTCTGGTGCCACGAGGCTCCGTTTTATACACTTGGCCCCCTGCCTGCGGATATTGCGCCGGGGTACGACCACATTACCGGTGCGATAGGCGGCGCAATGATTGCACAGCGGGGTTGCGCGATGCTGTGCTACGTGACGCGCAAGGAGCATTTGGGATTGCCGGATGCCGAGGATGTGCGCGAGGCCGTGGTGACGTATAAACTGGCAGCGCATGCGGCAGATTTGGCAAAGGGGCATCCGGCAGCGCAGCTCCGCGATAATGCGCTTGCCAAGGCGCGGTTTGAGTTCCGCTGGGAGGACCAGTTCAATCTGTCGCTCGACCCGCAGCGCGCGCGGCAGTACCATGATTTGACGCTTCCTCACGCCGGCGCGAAAAAGGCGCACTTTTGCTCGATGTGCGGGCCGAACTTTTGCGCCATGAAGCTCAGCCAGGAAATACGCGAAATCAACCGCGCCGAAAAATGAAACACGAGCTGAAACATCATCCGCTCTTCGACCCGCCGTACCCCAAGATCGTGGGCGTGGTGAAAACGCCTGCCGAGTTGGCTCAAGTGAGACGGGGAGATTGTGACATTGTGGAGCTGCGCGTCGATGCGTGCGCCGATCAAGTGCACGAGTTGGAGCTCCGGAAGCCCTGTGAACTGCCGGTGTTGCTGACTTTTCGGGATGCGTCAGAGGGAGGCTGCCGCGTGACGCCGCAGCATGAGCGCCTCGAGTGCCTGCGCCGTTTGCTCCCGATGGCGGCTGCCGTCGATTGGGAGATCGCTCTGCTGGATGAAGCCGAGGATCTGCCGGATAGCTTGCACGCTGCCGGAGCCGCGCTTATCGCCTCTGCCCATGACTTTTTAACGACGCCAACAGCCCGCGAGCTGGATGTCCTGGAACAGCGCGCCGTTGCAGCCGGGGCGGATTTGCTCAAAGTCGCCTTTACCCCGCAGAACTTGGAGCAGGTGCATGCCGTGCTCCGTTGGTTGACTCGCCCGGGGCACCCGCTGCCGGTCGCCCTCATGGGCATGGGACCACTGGCAAAAGAAAGCCGCGTCCTGCTGTGCAAGCATGGCAGCGCCTTGGTTTACGGTTATCTGGGGGATAGTCCGAGCGCACCCGGCCAGCTGAGCGCGGAGCTTTGCCGCAAGTTGTTTCGGCACGCATAGCTGTGCCCCACGCATGGACAATTCCTCCGGCAAGTCTTTCTCTCTTAAACCTCACGCCATGAAACATCTGCTCGCGTGGGCGCTGTCCGCGAGTTTCGGACGTCGAGTTTTCTAAATCGCAAAGTGTCAATGATTTTATCGTGATTTGTGCGTGCTCATCTCTTTTCAAAAGAGATGAGCGGAAGAGGGACGAACGCCCCTCATGCTACGTGTATGACACAAAAAAAAGTACCGCTGCACCTTTGAAAATTCGGCAACCGATCAATTTCCTTATCTTCATATAATAAATATGTTATAGAGGTTTAAAATGCTCATCTCTTTTGAAAAGAGATTTTAGCTCATTTTGCGCATGACATATTGTTGATCAATGAGAAGTGTTTTATTTGCGCGTTCTTTTTCCATGTCAAGAGAAAAAGGTTTTTTCAAAAAGCAACTGGACATCTCATTTGAAAAGAGATAGAATCGAAGACACGGGAAGAGAAGGGACGCGCGCGAGCTCTTGCGCCGCGTTCCTTCCCTTTCCACCCCTGCAACATGCCTTTCCGATCATGAAACTCCATCTGCCTGTATCCCTTCGCCGGGCCCTCATCTGTGCGCTTGCCGCCGGCGCCGCTGCTTCTTCCGGTTCTGCTTCTGCCGAATGGCAAGCCAAGGCCGATCTCGGTAAAACCATGTACGTGGGCGATTCCATTACCCACGGCGCGTATGCCAATCTTTATTCCTGGCGTTGGTCGATGCATAAGATTTTTGCCGATAACGGCATTTCCTATACTGAAGTCGGTGTCATGACGGGTAATTGGGGAAACGCCGGCATCAATATGCCCTACGGTGAAACTGTGTTCCAAAACAAGCATTCTTCCCAAAACAGCGCCCGCGCTTATGAGATTGCTGAGAGAAAACAGAAATATAATAAGGATGAGAGTAAAAATCTTCGTTTCGGCGGCACGGGCATTCAACACTGGCTTGGTCTCAGTGAACCTTCCGAATGGACAGGGGAGAAGGATACCAATAATTACCGTCTGAGTGATGGGGAAAAACCGATTGATACTTTCGTCATGCTGATAGGAACGAACGATTTGCTCTCGGAGGGGCAAAATGTTGGTTCGGATTTGTCTGACAAAGAAAAAAGTTTAATAGGACGAAGTGAGAGCAGTGGAAATGTGAGTTGGAGTGGTACAGGCGACATGGATACGATTGTGAATGCCATGTTTGAAAGAAATGAGAGAGCTTCTGTCGTCATTCTCACTGTGCCGACATGGGGGGCTCATGGCAACAATAATACAGCGGCGGATTATGCGGCTGTTCAAACCTACAATGAGCATCTCAAGGCGTGGGTCGAACAGAACCAGCACAAAAATAACATCACGCTGATCGACATCAACCGCGGACTTGTTGACGTTGCTAATAAAACACCGGGGCAAGGAGTTGATTCCTTCTTTTACGCTAGCGATGGACGACTACCCAACGATCACCTTCATCCCTCCGCACAGGGGGAACTCATCATCGCGGGGAATTTGGCGCGGGGATTGGGTTATGCCGGGCGCACGGCGGGGCAGGAACGGAAAGCAGCAACGGATTTCAATCGACAAGCGCAAGCTCTTTATGATTCTGCAACGAGCAAGGACAACGTCACGTGGACAGACGGCGCAGGATTGACGCTGGGAAGCGGTTCCATCTTCACGAGCGGTTGGGGGGAGGCGAGTCCGGAGGGTACGTTTACTGTTGATTTCAAGCTGGACGGAGGCTTGGGAAATGGTGAAGATGGCGAGTGGGACACCCAAAACGGTCTCACCATCACCGTTGGGGATGGTACACATGCCGGTGCGCTTACGCTCAACGAGGCCTATATCAAGTGGGGAGACACCATCTTGTATTCCATGGATATGTCCAAACTCGACAGCGCGCTGCGTGTGGCGTACGTGCGCGGGAGAAACTCCCAAGGACTTCCAACCGGCTTCTACGTGTGGCTGGATGACCAGCTCATCGGTGAGGCCTTGGGAGCGGAAGCAACTATGGAGAGTGGCGGTTTGTCCATCACGAATGGGACCGGTGCGGACATAACCCTGAGCGAGCTTGCGATGGATTCTACGGGTTCGTGGGCGCCGACAAGCGAGGGTTTCATGGTCGAGAATGTACTCATTAGGCCGGCCGATTCCTCCTTTTACAGCGGATGGCCTGGGGTTGTTGACTGGCCCGGACAAAGTGAGATGTTAGCCGATGCTCAGATAGTGAATACCAGTGCGGCTCTCGATCCAACAAAATTTACCAATGGCAAAATTGGGTGCACCGCTGCCGTGAGTGGAGCCACGCCGAATATCATTAAAAATTGGACTGGGGCGGGAAAACTTTTTGTGACGGTGGAGGAAGGTTCGAATCCAACTGGTTGGCTCGCTCTTGATAACGTGAACGGTGGCACATCAACCGTCAATTTGCATGTACGATTCAACGGAAAAATGGAGCTGCCGACAATATTTTGTGTGTTTCAAAGTGAGGGTACCACCTCGTATTACCACGATGGCGACATGTACGTTGAATTTTCTGGTAAGCTCACGGTAAGTTCGGCTCCTTATACCATGATGGATGAGGATGCAACTTATGCAAACCATGATAAAAACGACCTCTGCCATGCCCCTTCGATCTCAGCGTTTTTTACGAATGGTGCTAACAATGTGAGAGAAAAGGGCGCTGTAAACGGAAAAATTACCTATGTCATCAACAATGGTACATACAATGGTCGCATTATTGGGGGTGAGGCGTACGGAGTGCAAGGTAATGAGACACGCGTGACAAAAGGAGTGGAGATATACCTGAATGGAGGAACCTTCAACGGTGATATCTATGCGGGAGGTACGTGTGGCTACATAGGGGGAGCTACAATTGTTATTACTGGCGGGTTAGGAACGATGACTTTCAAAGAAACGGTCCAACGCATATCCGCCGGAGGGTTTGGGTTGAGTAGTGGTCAATATATGGGGGGCGTGAAGGAAGGTGGTAAGGCTGAAATCGTTCTGCAAAACATAACTGACAAAGATGGCATCGTACAATGGGGGGGGGAGCTGTCCGGCGGGCGTACGGGGTCGGCAACAGGACGGGATGAGACTGTGACGCGCACTCTGAAGCTCAACGATGTTGTTTTGAGCGGCGGTTTGAAAGCAACACTGGCGGAGTTTGACGAGGTGGAGGTGACGGATGGGAGTAAGCTGAGCCTGGGAGCGCTTGGAGGCGCCAAGAAGCTGACGGTTACGGGGAGCGAGCTCACCCTGACGGATGAGACCGGCTACACGGGGATGACGACTTACAACGGCGGCACTATTATTTTAGGGGAGGGAGTGAGTTACGAGACGAAAACGGACGTTGTGCCTGATGACCAGGTTGCGGCATCTCTGAGCGGCGTCTATGAGGTACAGAGCGGGGCCAGCCTGCAACTGTCGGCGGATGTCGAAGGTCACGTGCGCGGCGGGGTGGATGTGCAGTTGCACGGCGGCGGCGTTTACAAAGCCGGGTTGACAGGCAATGAAGAGGGCGCGGACCGCGTGGTGGTGACGCTGCTGGGCAGTGAGGACGGTGAGGCTGGGGAGCTGACGCTGCAAAATATGAGTGGTGAAGAGGATGTGCTGATTCGCGTCAAGTTGCAGGACTTTACAACGGATACGCGCGTGACGGGCTGGACGGCAGGAAACGCATACACCTTGCAACTGACGGACGGCGACCATGTGCTGAAATTGGGCAACAGTGTGAAAGGGGATGAGGAGACGTCCATTTTCGATACAGGAGGGCAGATCGAGCTGGGAGAAAATGCCAAACTGAGTCTGGAAATTGATGGTCTGCCTGACACGCCCAAGGATCAAACGGAGGTCAGGTATCACGTGACGAAAGGGGATTTGAGCGATTGGAACGGCAACAAGCAGGTGCAAATCAGCCAGGAGTTGGTGTTGTCCGGTTGGTCGGGCACGTGGAGCGGGGACGGCGATCTGGTGCTGACCTACTCCAGCGAGCGCGACGAGCAAAAACAGTACGAAAGCTCAGGGGATAATGAGAACGACAATTGGAAGGTGGAGGATGGAGAAAATGTGTACGACGCTGTGGGCAAGTATAAGAATGTGGAAGTCGACAGCAAAACCAATATTGATTTTTCCAAAGCATCGGAGATACCCGAGAGCTTCAGTGAAAGCGGACTGACGCTGCACAACCTGCAAGGCAGCGCCGAGGGGGAGCTTACCATTAAAGGTGATGGTGAAACGAACAACCAGGTGACTTTCAAGAACAGTTACGAGAAGCAGGATGATGAGCATGTGCAGACGGACGGCACCTTGACTTACGGCGGCGAGATCACCATCGAGGGAGCCGCGCTGCACATTAGCCATGAGGATCCGGATCCGACGGATGCGAAAAACGGAGCAAATTGGTGCACGCGTGTGGAGGGCAAGCTGGACTTGAGTGAGGGGCAGGGGCTTTTCATGGACACCGGGGTGCTGACTTTAGCCAGCGGTGGCAAGGGCCAAGTCTCCCACCACGATTTGGGCACTCAGGGCGTGACCTTCACCAATGGGAATGACGGGCAACTGGTTATCGACGGTTCTTTCGTGTCCCTGGCCGGGGATGTGGAAGAGAGCGATGAGGGTACAACTCGCTATGCCACCGACCGCAAGGAACACATCCTGTTGAAAGACGGAGGCGAACTCCAGTTGGGCAGAAGCGACAGTGCCGATGATACCAACGTAAGCGTGACCATTGGCGCTGCCGAGGATGATCAGATGAATATTGTCCACGTTCAAGGAAACGTTAACGTGGGAAAGAACGGGAAGTTGCAGAATGTCCATTTGCATCTGGAGAAGGGATCTAAGCTGACTTTGGGCAAGGAAAAGGAGGAGGAATCTGGGACGCAGAGAAAAGCGAGGAGGACCCGAAACGCTGAGGATGATCAGCCGGTGCAGCATGAGCTCGATGGTCTGTACGGCGAAGGAGCCATTGCGACAGAAGGAAAGGCCGATGTGACGATTACCGTTAAAGACGGGCACCACGAGTTCAGCGGCGACTTAAGCGGCTACAACGGCACCATGACGATAGCCGCGAGCGATTACGCGCAGAGTTTTTCCAATGTGAAGGGCAACTCCGCGTGGGACGTGAAGGTGGAAGAGGGCGCTGTGATCCTGTTGGACGTGGGCAGCAGCGGCAAGAACGCTGGCTGGGACATGGGAGATTTCGAATTGGCGAACGGCTCGAAGACCACGTTGCTTTTTTCCTTCGCTGGCAGCAGCTCCACGGGCTTGCGTTTTGAAAATTTCACGATGGGGGAAGGCGCGCAGCTTGTGCTGCAAGCGGCGGGCAGCGCCATGCCAACCAGCGATACTTTCACACTGGGCAGTGTGAATGGCGAGATCACCCTCGACGAGGGGAGCGGGAGCAAAGAGGGTCTGCAAGCTCTGTCTGAAGAAGATAGCGGTAACGGCATTGAACTGCAGAAGGACCAGCTGCGCGGAGTCGGCTTCTTGCACGTTGGAAGCGCGAAGATTATCAAGGAAGATAAAGCCGTGAAATTGAAGATGGAGATAGCCGTTGAGAATGAGCTGGCGAAAGCTGCGGCGGTGGGGGGACACAACGCACTGGAGGGCGCCAGGGCTCTTTGGGAAATCACCGAGAAACAAGAGGCGCAGAGGCTGCTCAATGATCCCAATTCGGATTTGTATCGTTTGGTGGAGCGCACAGTCGAGCTGTACGACAACGGCAACAGCGGCGCGCTGGCCCATACCTTGGCGGGCGCCATGGGCGCCTCGTTGAGCACCCTGACTCCGGCTGTCGGCCAGGATATGCACCATCAACTCACCTCGTTGCGCAACCGCGCGCTCGGACTGCCATCGGTTCCCGAGGGGACGGACGCCTTCGATTGCCACATGTGGCTGAATGCAGAGAGCATTTACCACGAGCAGAACGATGACGGACTGGCGCCGGGATTCCGGCTCAGCGGCTGGGGTGGCAGTGTGGGTCTGGCCATGCACATGAATCCATATTGGACGCTCGGCTTTGCCATCAACGCCATGTACAATGATTTGAAGAGCGATGGCGTCGATCGTTTGAGAAGTGATATTGATACGGTGTATGCAAATATGTTCCTGCGTTATCGCAGAGGACGCTGGACGCACTTGCTGGAGCTCAGCGAAGGTGTGGTCGATGTGGAGACGAGGCGCACGGTGCCCGGAGCGGGCTACACGGCAACCGGCAACACGGACGGTTATGTCTTCGGCGCGCTCTACGAGCTTTCTTACCTCGCTTATAGGGACGAGGAGGCGCGCAGGAGCGTCGAGCTTGTCATGAACGCCGAAGTGCGCCATATCTCGCTCAACAGCTTCGATGAAAAGGGAAGCGACGCGGGATTGAGCGTGCAGGATATGGACAGCACGCAAGTGACGCTGGGCGTCGGAGCGCGCTGGAGCGCGCAGTTCGGGGCGAAGGCGCTCAACCGCAGCGCCCTGTTGGAAGCGCGCGCGTTGCTGAAAGCCGATGTGGGCGATCGCCGGGGCGAGGCAGCCACGCGCCTGTTCTACGGCGATTATGTGACAAAAATGCGCAGCGCTGAAGTCGGCGTGCTGGGTGTGGAGTTAGGCGTGGGCGTTACCTTGCCTTTGGGGAAGCGCGCGGGCGATATCTTCGTGGACGCCGGAGTCGAGCTGCGAAGTGGCTGGAAGAGCGTGGAGGCAAGCGTTGGCTACCGCCTCAATTTTTAGAGCCGACAAACTCGTAGATAGCAAACGCATTTCGAGAATGCGTTTGCCTCGCGTCCGAATTACTGTTCATCAGCCGGCATCACATCGAGCTCTGAGATGGCCGCAGAATCCCCGCCGCTGTGGGAATTGAGGGCGACCAGGCGCACAAAGCGCGCTTTGGTGGGAGCAAAGAAGAGAGCCTGCTGTTGGTCGGTATGATCGGCAAAGGAACCACGGGCCACAGGTTCACCCCAGTTGGCGCCATCTTGACTCACATAGATTTCGTAATCTTTGATGCGGGCATCCTGAGGGGCCGCTGCGCGGTACAGCATACCTTTGATGGTTCGTTCGCCGCCGAGATCCAAGCGGATGTCATGCGGGAAACTGGCTACGGTCACCCCTTTCATGGAGTGCCAGTAGGTTTCCTCATTTCCATCCAGCACGTGGACGGCCTGACCGATGCCCGGCAATTCCGAGCTTACGTAATTCACCGAGAAGTATGCGTGAGGCGGGTATTCGCCCATCACCTTGGTGACAATCGGCACAAACTCCGCCAATGCAGCGTAGGGTTCACCCGGCACCATGGGCTCCAGGCAGACGAGCTTGACGAAGCGGGCGGTCTGCATATCCGGCATGATGACGCTCTGTTCGTGGTCGCTGTCTTCCATTTCCAAGGTACAGGCCGGTTGAGGCGTCCAGTTTTGACCATCCATGGAGAGATAGAAGGCAATTTTGCGGACACGAGAGGAACTGCGCGCCTGGCGCGGGGTGATGGTGAAGC
This sequence comes from uncultured Akkermansia sp., assembly GCA_947632055.1. Taxonomy (GTDB): domain Bacteria; phylum Verrucomicrobiota; class Verrucomicrobiia; order Verrucomicrobiales; family Akkermansiaceae; genus Akkermansia. The sequence goes on along the minus strand of CANRNS010000012.1, from coordinate 21,988 downwards.
CTCGCAATTCGGAATCCACGCCCAGGTCGATGACCACCTCGTGCGGGTAGGGAGCCGGCTGTCCGTGCCACTGGCTGTGCCAAATCGTATCACTGCGCCCATCGATGAGACGCCATGGAGATTCTGATTGACCGGATGTCGAGGAACACGACACGATGCGCAACAGGTTGCTCGGTCGCCAGGCGTCAAAATGCTGCCAGGTGGTAGCGGAATCCAGACAACCGTCCATGGAGGCAAAGGCGCGTATGGTGCCTTCTTCGCGCTGCAGGAAAGGTTGAGTGTAGGTCGTGGATGTACCGTCTGGCAAGGTCATGTTGATGCGGGCATCCTTGGTATCGCAGTGGGCGTGCACGTAACCGAGATCATCGCGGGAAATCGTGACGGCCCCCGCCAGAGGCAGCGAGCGGCGACCTATTTCCACCGGGTTGTCTCCGGGCATGATGGGAAGCAGGGAGAAGGAGAATGACGTGGGGGCGGCCAGCGGTATGTCGCGGTCGAGGGGACGCGGTCCGCACGAGGCGCCGCCCAGTCCCAGCGTCAGCTTGTCGATGTTCAGTATTGTAGCGCCGGCGGGTTGCAGTTCTTCGGGGTGCGCGGCGGCGAAGAGAGCCTGGGCCGTGTAGGGCAGGGCGGAGAAATTGACGGTTTCTCCTTCCGAGGAGGAGATCAGAAGCCCCACGCCATGGTCATCTGTAACCGCCACCCATCGGGTATCCATCCGGTTGCCCATTTCCATAGGCAGCGGGTACCTTTCCACCATATCAGACACGGAACGCGAGTAAACTCCGATGGGGGATCCGCTCTTGCGATCCGGGTAATTTTCCCCAGGACCGCGACCGTACCAAAGCACCTTGTTGAACTTTTCGGGCAAACTGAGGGTGTAGCCCAGGCGGGGCAGCACCACTTTGTCCGCCTTGGGGAGAATGCCGGCCTGGACATTCACGTAGCCGTTGGGAAGGATGGTATAGACGATTTGCGTGGAGTAGCTGAAGTCCTTTTCCGTGATGGGGCCGTTATCATCCGGCGTAAACTTTCCATGGTCGTAGAGCATGCTATCCAGACTTTCCTTACGCTGTCCGCGGCTTATCACATCGCAAGAGATGCGTACGACGCCATCGGAGAGGCGTTCGACGAGCAAGGGGGATGCCGTGTGGTGCATGACGCGCATGCCGCTCTGAAGCCATTGGTTCATGACCCATTTGTCGTTGGCGAGGGGCGCGCGGAAAGAATTGAGGTGCAGGGTGGCTTTATCGGAGATGAGTTCGTTGCCGTTGACGATGTAATTTTTAATACCGCCGGTAATTTTGTCGATGCACAGGGAGAAGCTGTTTCCGATGACGAGGACCTCCGAGTTGTGGTTGCGTACCTCCAGCTTTTGCTCGGTATTCAGGGGCATGATGCGCGATTTGCTGGAGTAGCCGGTGAAGCCGTCCGGCAGGATGATTTGCTCGGTAGCGACCACATAGCCTTGGTCAGCCCATGGCGTATTTTCGGCAAGGGTAAACCAGATGGTGAGGAAATACTTGCGATCGGGCTTGAACTGCTTTGCCGGAATGGAGCTGCTCGGGAGTTCCCACGCTTTCGTTTCCAAGGGAGCGGCATCCAAGGTGAAGTCTCCCTGAGCGAGCACGTGCTGTCCCTCATCGGTAATTTGCCAGTGGGCGTGATACTCGTTGAGATTGGTAAAGAGATGTTTGTTTTTGATGGCAAACTTCAGTCCTTTGCTGTCCGGCGTGGTTCCCAGGAAACGACAATCCACGTTTTGGTGGACCTTGCGAATTTCATCGTATACAGGCGAGGGCGTACGGTCGCTGTAGATGACCCCCTTCATGCAGAAAATGCCATCGTTGGGTTCTTCCCCGCGGTCGCCCCCGTAGCTCTGGCGAATCACTTTTTTGCCGTCAGGTGTGGTAACCTCCTGGTCGTAGCATTGGTGAATCCATTCCCAGATAGCGCCGCCGATGATGGAATCGCTCGTGTCAATGGCATCCCAGTAATCCTTCAGGTTACCCATGGAGTTGCAGAGAATGTGGGCGTATTCGGAAACATACCACGGCTTGTCCAGTTTCTTGGCGGCAACTTCGCGCATCCAGTTGACGCTCGGGTATTGGTTCGAGCAGAGGTCGGCCAGGTCGTTGTTGCGTTCGTATTGAGTGGGGCGAGAGGGGTCGCGCGATTTGATCCAATCGCGCACGGCTTCAAAGTTTTTGCCGGGACCCGCTTCGTTTCCGTACGACCACATGATGACGCACGGGTTGTTCTTGCTTTGCTCGACCATGTTTTTGTTGCGCCACACATGCTGAGCCTCCCATTCTTTGGGATGCGAGAGCGAGAGCTTGCCATAGTGGTAACCGTGCGATTCAATGTTGGCCTCATCACACACGTAGATGCCCAATTCATCGCACATTTCGTAGAAATACGAGGGCTGCGGGTAGTGCGAGTTGCGGATGTGGTTGATGTTGCCGCGCTTCATGAGCAGGAGCTCTGTGCGGCATTCTTCCGGGGTGACTGTATGTCCGTTGGCGTGCTGGCTTTCGTGGCGGTTCACGCCTTTCAGCTTCACCGGCATGCCATTCACTAAAAATCGACCGCCCTCCAGTTTGACTTCGCGGAATCCGATGAGCCGTGAAATCGTTTCCGAGACGCGTCCGTTGGCGTCCTTCAGATACATCACCAAACGGTAGAGATTGGGCTTCTCCGCACTCCAGAGTTGTGGGGCAGTCACGTGAGCGGCTATATCCTTCGTCGCGTTTTGTCCGGGTTGCACGCGCCCGCGAACAGAACTTAAGGCGACTATGCGCGAGCTACCGTCACGGTTGAGCAGCTCGGCCTCCACTTCATAGGGTTGTTCTTCGGACGTGCGGTTGCTCACTTCCACGTCCACGCGCAGGTCGCACTCGGCGTAGTTTGTCGAGCCATCCGGACGCTTGGTAAAGTCGGTGTGCACAAAGAAGTCGCGCACGAAGACATGTGGGGTGGCAATGACACTGACGCCGCGGAAAATGCCGGAGAGACGCCACATATCCTGGCATTCCAGGTAGGAACCATCGCTGTAGCGGTAAACTTCCGCGGCGATGACATTGCTTCCCTTGTGCAAATACGGGGTGATGTCAAACACGGCGGCAGTGCGGCTGTCTTTCGAGAATCCCACCTTGTGGCCATTGACAAACAGATAGAAGAAAGAATCAACGCCATCAAAGCGGATGAAGATGCGCATGCCATCCCACGCTTCCGGGAGCACAAACTCGCGCCGGTAGGAGCCCACGGCATTCGGCTCTGTTTTCGGGGTCGTGTAGGTTTTCTCGATGTCATTGCGCGGCGGGGTCATGACGCGGGGCCAATCGCGCACCATGGTGTAAGGCTGATTGCTGTAGATGGGGGTGCCGTAGCCGCGCATTTGCCAGTTGCTCGGCACATCAATATCCGCCCATCCGCTCACATCGTACTCCGGTTTGTAAAAATCCACCGGCCGCTCATCGGGTTTGGGAGCCCAATGGAACTTCCACATGCCGTTGAGCGACATCCATCGCGACGAGTCTTCTCGCTTGCCCTTCAGGGCTTCTTCACGGTTGGCAAAGGGTTCGAAAAATGCGCGGGCCTCCTCGCGTCCTTCGGAGAGGTGCTGCGGGTTCTCCCAGTCGGGATGGGGGGTGTAGGGGCTTTGTTCTTGAGCGTTAAGCATACTGAGGCAAGAAGCAGCTACGATTAAAGTCGTTTTCCACATGTCCATGCTACGAGTAATACGTCCGTTCAGCGCCTTTTCTTTCATTGTCGTTGAGATTTTCAAGCGCCTGTCGCATCCGACCCAAGGAAGATCGCGGACCATATGCAATTGTTCAGATTGAAAAAGATGAAAGTTTCAGGAGGCGGGAACCGTATGTATGATGAGTGGGAGGAATCCGCCGATGAGAAAATTGCAATACATTGTTATGAATATGGTAGCTGCGTCAACTTTATGCGCACAGGGCCTGCAGGAGATAGCCGACAGTTTGCCTGCGCCTCAACTGGATGCGGCCGGGCAGCAGTTGGAATTGCCGCAAGTGCCCGGAGCACGTGTGGAATTGGGAGGGGTGGATTATGAGCAGTTGATGGATCGGCAGGGACGGGTGAGACCGGGCTTGATCGCCGATACGCCGGTGAGCGTGTTTATGCGAGTGACGAAGGATGGGCAGAGCGCGGATTCTCCGGATTACGAGATTACCCTGCCGGCGAATGACCGGACGATGCCATCATCCGCAGGCAATGCCAAACCTGCGGTGGTGCCTGCTATTTTGCAATGGAAGGGGGGCGAAGGCGAGTGGAAGCCACGCGGGCCAAAGCTGAGGGTGTCGGCCCCTCAGGATGCCTTGTTGCGTGAGATATTGCAGTCTATTTCAGGCTATCCGTTATGTGAGGTTTCGGCGGAGGAGAGCGGGGCGTCGAGTGCTGACTGGGACATTTGCCTGAACATTGCGGAGAACAGCACGCTGGGTGACGAGGGGTATCGCATTGATATTTCGACAGAGCGCGTCCGCGTTGAGGCCGGCGCTCGCGTTGGGTTGGTGTGGGCTATGCGTACGATCCAGCAAATCATGCGCACACATGCGGGAGCTTTGCCCTGCGGCACAATCGTTGATTTTCCCCGCTATGCTGTCCGCGGTTTTGTCTTGGATGCGGGACGCGCGCCTTACACGATTTCGGAGTTGCGCGATGTCATCAACACGATGTCGTGGTACAAGATGAACGATTTTCATTTGGTGATTAATAATAACTTCATATTCCACGAGAAATATGTGGATGCGGGACGCGATCCTTTCAAAGAGAGCTATACCGCATTCCGTCTTGAGTCGACCCGCAAGGGACCGGACGGTAAGCCCCTCACCTCGTCAGATGTCTTCTACAGCAAGGAGGAGTTCGCCAAGTTGGTGGATTACGCTCGGCAGCGCGGTGTGCGCATTGTGCCGGAGTTTGATACGCCCGGGCACGCGTTGGCTTTCACGCATCTGCGGCCGGATCTCATCTACCAAGGCGTTATGAACCGCCACGAGAAAAGGCGCTGCGAGATGTTGGACGCAGCCAACCCGGAAACGCTCACTTTTGTGCAAGAAGTGCTGGATGAGTATTTGCTGCCCGGCGGCAAGGGGGAGAAAGCTGTGCTGGATGAATGCGAGGTCATCCACATGGGGGCAGATGAGTTTTATGGCAATGCGGAGGACTACCGCAAGTATACGGACGGGTTGGTGCGCTACGTGAAGAGTCGGCACCACACGCCGCGTATTTGGGGAAGCTTGAGCTTGAAGCCCGGGAAAACCCCCGTAACGGCGGAAGGTGTGCAGATTAATTTGTGGAATTCAAAGTGGATGAATGCCCACGAGGCCGTCCGACTCGGCTTCGACGTCATCAACACGAGTGATGCGTTCCTCTATATTGTGCCGTATGCCAATTACTATCGGGCAGACCGTAACATGGCGTGGTTGTACGAGCATTGGCAACCGAACATGATGCGCTCCGAGAAACTGCCGGCCGGCCATCCCCAGCTGATTGGTTCAGCCTTTGCCGTGTGGAACGATGTGACGGATCTCTTGTACAATGGCTACGGAATGGTGGATATATGGCCCATTATCACCAATTCGCTCGATACCTTGAGCCAGAAAATGTGGGGGGCTGCTCAGGCGCCGGATACCTACGAACAGCATCGCGCGCTCGTCCAGCAAATCGGCGCTGTGCCGGGCAGCAATCCCATGCATCACCCCAAAGATAAGCAGCCCGTCACGATCCATCCGGATCAGTTGCCCCTCCAGCTGCACATGCAGGACCTTGGACCCTCCTACCACCTGACCATGGAGCTGGAGCTGCGCGGGGCGCCCACGGGTAAGGAGCAGGTGCTGCTCTCTTCTCCCGTCGGTCAGTTGATAGCTGTCATGAAAGATGGGTGCATCGGTTTCCGCCGGGCGGATGGGGTGGAGTTTGCGTATGAGGCAAAGCTGCCGGTGGGGAAGCGGGTCAAACTTGAGTTGATAGCAACGCCCGGCAACACGGCGTTGCTCTTGGATGGCGAGCCCGTCACCCGAATGAGACTCAATACCTACCTTTCTGCGGAGGAAAACTTCCGTCCCCGCACCAAGGGGCTCATCTCTACCTTCGTGTTGCCGCTGCAAACGCTCGCCTCCTCCTTGGAAGGTCAGGTGTATTCGCTGGATCTGCGCCTCATGGAAAAATAGCGAGGCAGCTCAGGTCATATTCCTTGCGATGTTTTGTTCAAAAGGTGAGCGAGCTGTGCGGAGCTGTGTCCCTGCCTCGGCAACCTCGCGCGCAGTGCGCTCACTTTCCAAATCATATATCGTAAATCATCAACGCTTTGCGTTGCTCAACGCACCATTGCCTACCATTGGGGATGCTTTTTCTTGGGACGGGTGTGGCCTTTGCGTGGCATAGCTCGCAAAAGTTTTGACATAGGTTGGCTCATGGGGCATAATGACGCCATAGACGGAAGGAAGCCCATGAAATTTCACATTCGAGACATCGAAATAGGGGGGAACAAGCCATTCTACATCTTAGGACCGTGCTCATTGGAGAGTGAAGACTTTGCGTGGCAAATGGCGCGCAGTCTCAAGGAGATATGTGTGCGGGTCGGTGTGGGGTTTATCTTTAAGTCGTCCTACGACAAAGCAAACCGCACGAGTGTCAAAAGCTTCCGTGGTCCCGGGCTCGAGGAGGGCTGTCGCATTCTTTCGCAAATTGGAAAAGAATTGCAGATCCCCGTGGTGACGGATGTGCACACCGAGGAGCAGGCGGAGTACGCGGCGCAATACGTGGATTTGCTGCAGGTGCCGGCCTTTCTGTGTCGCCAGAGCGATTTATTGGAAGCCTGCGCGAAGAGCGGACGGCCGGTCAATGTGAAGAAAGGACAGTTTCTGGCTCCGTGGGATTGCCGGAACATATGCGAGAAGATGACATCCTTCGGCTGCGAGAAGTTTATGCTTTGCGAGCGAGGTACCAGTTTCGGCTACAATAACTTGATCGTGGATATGCGCGGGTTGAGATGGATGCGCGAGTATGGCTGTCCCATTGTGTTTGACGCCACGCATTCCGTCCAGCGGCCTGGCGGCTTGGGCGGGGCTACCGGAGGAGATCGTGAGCTCGCGCCCGTGTTGGCGAATGCGGCGATGGCCGTCGGCATAGACGGTGTGTTCATGGAAGTGCACAGCGACCCGGACCACGCGCTGAGTGACGGACCGAATCAGATACGCCTTTCAGATGTCGAGCGCGTGCTGCATCATCTGCAGCTGGTGCGCGGGGCATGGGATGCGATGCAACGGGAAGCATAACTTGATCGCCATGGGACACCGATTTTTCGTAGCTTTGTTCCTCTGCGCCTTGTTGTCGGTGGCAAATGGGCAGGTGGCCGAACACACTGCTGGCAAGGGGGAGTTTCCTGCGCTGCAGCTGCTGCCGCCTGGAAGTGTGGTGAGGGGTATATCGCTGCCGCGCTACGAGAATCATTGCGTGACGGCTCTCCTGAGGGCCGATTTTCTCGAAATTGTCTCCCGCCATGAGGCCCGTATGGAGAAAATTCATACCATACTCTACCACCAAAATGGAGAGACGACTCATTTGCGAATGCCCGGTGCACGTTACAATTTTCGCACCCAGATGCTCAGTGCGCGCAGGGATCCGGTGCTGATGCAAAACCCGCGTTACAAGGTGCAGGCCACAGGGTTGCTATTTCACAGCGCCACGCGCCGAGGGGTGCTCACCGGTCCGGTAAGGACGCTTATATTTTCTGACGCTGCGCCATGAAGGTTCGTTGCTCCATCGTACTTCTTCTTGCCGGGGTCTGTGCGGCCGAGTCCGGGGAAGGGGGCTTGCCGGGGAGGCAGAGCGAAATGCGCGAGTTTAACGCCCAAGTTGATCAGAGCGAACGAGAACTCTCGGCATTGAGCGCCCTGCCGGATGCCGACTTTGACCCGCAGGCGGAGCTCCCTACGGCCAAGGCGGGAGAGACGGCCGTTGTCGCTGATTCCGGCATGTATTTTGACAATGAGAAGTCATGCCTGATTTACATCGGCAACGTGCGACTGAACAACGCGCGGGTGCACTTGCGTGCGGCGCACCGGCTCTACGTGCTAATGCCGGAAAAAGAGAAGAAGGGAGCGGCGCACCAGGCTGTGACTTCGGGGAGTTCTGCGACGATTCGGGTGAATCCTGAGGACAATCCGACCGATGAGGCGAGGACGGCTGAGGACTCGCAGATTGCTGTGAAGGTCAACGCGCACAATGCCGCCGTCGATGTGCCCGGCAACCGAGTCCTGTTGGAGGGCCATCGCGCCGCGCCATCGCTCACCATGGTGAGGCAGTATGATTCGCTGATATTGCAGGCGCAGCAGAATGGCGAGCCGGCGTGGGCCTTTGCCGACAGCTCGGGAAATGTGCTCCTCCTCGGCACGCAGATTGTCGGCGTTTTTATGCAGAGAACCGAATACCGGCGGCTTGTGGCGCAGCACGGTCCCGTGTTTTACGAGGCCGCTACACGGACGCTCACGGTCTATGGCCCGTCCACCTTGACGACAACTCAGGGAACTCTCAGCAGCAGCCGACAACTGCGTCTCGTATTTGCCCCCGGTGAGCCCGTGGTGAATCCCGACAAGGGACCTTTCTCCCAATTTGCCAATATGCGGCTCGGCAGAGTGGAACGGGCTGAGGCGCAGGGCGATGTCCTGTGCACGATGCCTGCGCAGCAGGGACGCCTGGATGCACGCGCGACGGGGGACACATTCAACTATGATGCCACGACGGGAGCGTGTCGCATTGCCGGCGGGCTGTGCTCGGTCAATTACGGGGGACAAAGTCTTACAACGGATGGGGAGGTGAACTTGTTGCCGAATGGGGACGCCACGATCACCGGTGACGCCGTCTCCGGCACCTATGAGCGCCCGGCGCCGGGTAGCCGACCCGATGCCGCCCCCATTGCGGGCACATACGCTACGCGTGGTCCCATTCAATACATTGCTGAGGAGAACAGCGTCACATTTCCTGCGGGGTTGGCGACGAAGGACGCCGTGGCGGAGTTCCGCTGCTCGGGGACTGCCAAGTTTTATTTGCAGCGTGCGGATACGCCCATGCCGCCGCGCAAACCGGGCTCACCCAACATCACCGTCGCGCACCAACAGGGCGTTTCGTACATGACTGCTGAGGGGGCTGTGTTCATGCATGCGGAACCTGACGGAAATCAGAAGGCCGTTGATTTGGATTGCGATAGCATGCAAGCTGATTTGCTGCATGGTACGGCGCATCTGGTTGGCTCTGACGGCAGGGTGGCGCACCTGCGCTACGGCGACTATACTCTCTGGGCGCAGAGCCCGAAAAACAGCAAGGCCGAGCTGCAAGTCATGGAAAATGGCGATCTGCATGCCATCGGCGACCGAGTAAAGGCGGCGCTGCCCGGAGAGAAGGGTACCACCACCATCGACTGCTCCGAGGAGTTGCGTTTGCAGCGGGCTGAGCACATGCTCATCATCGGACCGAACTCCACCCTTCGCTCTCCGGATGGGATCATGACGGCCAAGGCGCACACGCGGGCCGAATTGGTTGAGGCGCCGTCAACGCGGCCGCGCCTGCCGAAATATCCGCACCTGAATTACAATTATACCGGCTTGCGCAGCGCCATTACCCAACGCGGCGGCAGCTTGCGTACGGCGAAGTTGAGCATGCAGTGCGAGGGACTCATGCAGATGAGCATGTTGCCCGGCAAACCGGGCGACAACCCGCGCGACCTGCTCCAGAAGGCGGTGGCGTGGGGGCGGGTGAGACTTGCCGGCAAAGATGCGAAGGGCAAGCTCATGCGCGCCGATGGAGAACAATTGGATTTTGACCATGCCACCGGCAATATTTATTTGCGAGGCAGCCAAGTCTCACTCATGGATGCCAACAACATTCACACCGCTTCTGGTCCGGGTGCCTGTATCACTATTGATCCCAAGAATAATGTGCATATATATGGCCAACGGCAGACCACGACGGCCAATCGAATTCACCAGCAAATCGACTTACAAGAGAAACAATGAGCATTCCAGACACTTCTACTCCGCTACTTATCGCTAACGGGCTTTGCAAAACTTATAAGGATCGCTGCGTGGTCAATCATGTCAGTATGGAGGTAAGCGCCGGCGAAATCGTTGGCCTTCTCGGACCGAATGGCGCCGGCAAGACGACCTCGTTCTACATGGTGGCGGGTCTGGTGCGCCCGGATGAAGGAAAGGTAAACTTCTGCGGACAAGATGTCACCAACTTGCCCATGCACCTCCGCGCGCGCCTCGGCATGGGCTATCTCCCGCAAGAGGAATCCATTTTCCGCAAACTCAATGTGCAGGATAATCTCATGGCTATCCTTGAGACTCGAGCTGATCTCACCCGTTACCAGCAGCGGGAAAAGGCGGAGGAACTCATGGATCGCTTCAGTATCACGCACCTTCGCAAGAGCCAGGCTCTGCAGCTTTCCGGTGGGGAGAAGCGACGTCTCACCATTGCTCGGGCGCTTGCCTCCAATCCGAAGTTGCTCATGCTCGATGAGCCCTTTGCCGGGGTGGATCCCATCGCCGTGCAGGATATTCAGCGTATTGTCGCGTCTTTGCGCGAGACAGACGGGCTTTCCATTCTCATAACGGATCACAATGTTCGCGAGACCCTCGGCATTGTGGATCGCGCCTACATTCTCTTTGAGGGTCGTGTCATCAAACACGGCGAAGCCCAGGAAATTGCCAACGATCCCAAAACACGTAAAATCTACCTCGGAGAGCATTTCAAAATGTGAGTGCATAGGGGAGGAGCCTTGTCCGATATCGTCATTCGTCTGTCGTCCATGGCAAATGCTCGCTCCCATGCCTTTGCCCCGCACGTGTCCCAATAAAATTTCTCCGGTCTCGTTCAACCCTTTCCCCATGCGTTTCCGACAGACAAAACTGTCGATGGTGTCAGGCAGTTAAGACAACGCGCATGCGTTGTCCGCAGGGCGAGACGCCGATGGGGCGGCGTTGAGTTAAAGCAAATCGCAAATAATCAAAGCATTGCGTTGATTGATGCGCCCTTGCCTATCTATTGGGGGCGCTTTTTCCTGGGCCGGATGTGATGCGTTTGCCTTGGGCAGCAGAAGCGACTTGACGGATATGTGCGGTCATGGTATAACATTTTCGAACGTATGGGAAACAAATTGTACATCTTTGATTGCCTGAGCAAGAAGTTGAGGATGGCCGATGCATCGTTCATGACAATAGGGCGCGGGGAGGAGAATGTTTTTCGGTGCATGATGAGGGCGCAAGCCGGCGGGTCCTTTGCCATGCGAGGCGGGGTGTGCCGCTTTTTCCCCCATTCGACGATTAGCAGCTATTCGCTGAACGGTCAGCTTTTGCAGCACGAGGGGGAGGTTCAGCCTGGCACACTGAATTTGCTGGTGTTGGCGGGCGGTTGTTTTGTGGTGTGGAGTGGGGATGACAACATGCTCCCGGACTTTAGCGCCTTTGATCCGGAGGAGTGGTATGCCTATGACAAAGCCACGGGGCGTTGGAGTCAGTCCATGAGACTTCCCGACTTGGTGAAAATTCCGGCGGATGCGGTGGATAAAACACTGGTGCTTTTCAAGGGCATGACATCGTGCGCTTTTGAATTGAGAGACATGCTGGATGTCGCGCGCTTCGTGATGGAGGAACGGGGTGAAATCCCCAAGAGCGCCCCGCCGGTGAGTGCGCCTGCCCAGATGGTGTGGATGGAGTCGGAGTCAGATAAGGAGATATGCTGTCCGAACTGCTGGCAGAGATTCCCGCTGTCACACGCGTTGGCGGTGTCCGCCCACCCGCGGCTCACGGGGGACAACATATTGGGCAAGGATGCGCCGCAGAGGTTTTCGCCGGTGAATGTGGACCGTCAGGGGGTGCCGGTGGATGCCATGGGGGTGAGCGTGCGGGAGTACGCCTGCCCGTGGTGTCATCATAAGTTGCCGCCATTTTTTGAACGCACGCGCCAGCTCATTTTTTCGTTGGTGGGCGAGTTTTCTGCTGGCAAGACCTATTATCTGGCTACGATGCTGCATGAACTGGAATATGCCTTGCCGCGGGAGTTTGGGATAGCCTTTCGTGATGCTGATTCCATGGGGAATGCCCCGCTCAACGCGATACGGACGCGCTTGTTCAGTGCAACTGGCGTGCGGGAGTCCTACTTGGAACCCACGCAGCCCGGTGGAGCGCTCTACCATGAGGTGTGGATGAAGGAGCGCTATGTGAGCGCGCCGCGCCCTTTCGTCTACAGCCTCAGTCAGGAGAAAAAAAACTACACGATGGTTGTCTACGACACCGCTGGCGCAAGTTTTGATCCGCAGGACAGCACGCACGAGCTCGCAACGGGGCATTTGGAGAGCGCCTCGGCCATTCTGTTCTTGTTTGATCCGACCATGGATATAGCCTTTCGCAAGGTGATTAAAGGCATGGTCGGCGCGAAGAAGCTTGCAGCTCCGTACACCCAGGAGCGGCAGGCGGCCATGCTCTCCGAGATGGAAATGCGCCTGCGCTCGGCGCTGCATCTGCCCCCGGAGAAAAAGTTGAGTGTGCCCCTGGCGGTGATGATCGGCAAGAGTGATACGTGGCAGGAGCTGCTGGGTTCGGAGCCGCTGCTGCCGAGTGTGCGCAGCGGGCAGTTTCAGCCAAAGTTTGTGGATGCCAATTCCAAGCGCCTGCGCGAGTTGCTGTTCAGCATATCGCCCAATATCTGCATGAATGCCGAGGCAATTTCGACGAACGTACGCTACTTCGCGGTCAGTCCCTTTGGGGGGAATCCTGAAAATATGACGGATGAGAATGGTCACACTCTCCAAGTGCCGGCCGGGGGCGTGGTGCGACCCAATCGGGTGATTGATCCCGTGCTGTGGGCTCTGCATTGCAAGGATGCTAGCCTGCTGAGGAAAAAATAGTTTCTGAACAGTGGCCCGGTTATGTCATACCAGCTCATCTATACCGTTCGGGGAAAGATAGCGGACGCAGTGGGCCAGCCGCCAAGCATTGTGGCGCGAACGCGGCAGATGCCCGAGCGAATGGTGTCGCTGCTCATCGACCGCGGAAATCTGCTTCGCCCTTTCGTTACAGATGATGCGCTGTTTTTATATGATTTGGCGAAGGTCGAAGAGGAGGTGTACCACGTCCTGATATCCGTGCGCGCGAGCGAAACGAATGGCGAGACAATAGTCCACTACTTGCTCCTGCGAGGGACGGAGGTTGAACAGATCGCGCAGGCGGATGAGCATGCCACCCCGGCAGGCGTTTTCCTCTTGCTGGAGCAGCAGGGATTTTGGGTCAGGCAATGGAATAAGGAGCCCGTCCTGCTGGATGAGTCGGAGGCGCACTTGTCCGGACGATGTGCATCGGGAGAAAACCTTGCCACCTGGCAGGTGTTCACAGGGGATGTTTCAGGCGCTCGTTTGTTGCAGGAGGCGCCGTATAATGAGCATTGCCTGGTATGTGTGCCGAGTGGTGCGCGTTCGCGGGATGCGCTGCGGCTGTTGCACGAGAGCGATGAGCTGAGTCGGCAGCGTGGCTGGGGCGCGGGTTTTTGCGTCAATGCGGGTAACCTGCAGGTGTTGCGCAGTTGCCGTCGCGTGGTGTGTACGGCGGAGAACGATCAGTTGCTCGCGGCGGCTCGGCAGGCTCATGTGTCCATCTTGGAGGTGCGTCCGCGCACGCCAGCCGCGGCAAGTCCGGTTGAGCCGAGCAAGCCGGTTGAGCAGGGAAATGTCTCCATGGCGACCCCCGCCGCCCCGCCGGATGCTTCCCCGACCCCGTTTTCATCCGGCTTGTTCAGTCGCTACACGGAAGATGATATGTTGTCCTTTATGGAGCCGGACCCGTCGAGGCAGAGAAAGTTGTGGGACATGAAGCTTGGGCTGGTCATAGGGCTGAGTGTGTTTGTGCTGGCGGCGGCATTCGTGCTGCCGGACCTGTTGGAGAAAAGAGAATCGCCGTCGGCGGACCGGACGCCTTCTCATGCAGAGCCTGCGGATGTGCCGTTGCCGACGCCCTCCTCCCCCGTGCAGACAGATGCCGCTCCTGCGTCAGGGGCGGCGGTGGAGCCTCTTCCTCCGTCACCCAGTTCCGGTTCGCCCTCGGATTCATCTTCCACCGTGCTCCCCGCTGATCAACCCGGACCGAGCGCCCTGCCCGATCCCGAGGAGATCCCGCATGAGGCGGAGGGGGACCAGGAGGAGCCTGATGCCGATGCTTCGGCAGAGGCCGATGAGGGGATGGGCGCACGCAAAATTGTTGCCATGGGGGGAGCGTTGCCGCCCGATTTGCTGCCGAAGGATAAAAGTGTGGTGGAGAGCGGTGTGCTGATTCTGCATGAGGACTTCAACGGGCAACAGCCCCAGCGCCGGGTGATCACGTTGCAACCCGGAAAAGTAACCCTGGAATTGCGACGTGCGGGCAAGGGCAAGCACAGTATGAGCGTCACCCTGCTGCGGGGTGGAAAGCCCGCGCAGGACCTTCCCCCGGTGAACGTCACGGAAAAGCAAGGAAAGTTGGCGCAAGTGATAGTTCGAGATAAGTCGGCGGCGCTGCAGCTTCCCTACGTCGATGCGCAAAGAAAGCTGCGTTATGCGATTCTTCTTCCGGAACTGGGGGCGCGGCTTGAGGAAACGGGATACAGGGAGCCGCCGGCGCCTGTAGACAAGCTTGACCTGCCTGATGCCAGCAAATGGTACAAGCCGGAAAATGACGCCCGCCACGTCAAGTTGTCGGTTTTGACTGTGTTGAGCAAGCAGAACAGGAAAGTCATATTCAACGGCAAATTACAGCTTCCGGACTTTGAGGTGCCGAATAAAGTGCGCATTGAATCGTCTTCCGAGGAGTACAGTGCGCTTGCCTTGCCGGAAGACGGAGAGAAGCGCGGGGAGTTCGCCTGGGTTGTAACTGTAACCCGTCAATTTGACTTCCGAAAGGAGGTGGCCCTTTCCTTGCGCAAGTTCTTTGCCGAACCTGCCAGGCAGCGTGGTGAAAAGAGCCGCGCCGACTTTCATCAACTCTACAAGCTCGTGCAGCGTCTCGCTGAGGAAGAGAACAGTAATCGCCGCGAGTATATCGTCGACCAGTACTTCAAGTTGTTCCGTGATGAGCCCTTTGCGCGCTACGCACATAACGAGCTGCTGTGTGAATGTGCGCAATATGTGCCGCTCAATGGTCGCGAAAACGGCAAATTGCGCAGGCATTTAACGGCGCCTGAAAATGCCCGGCAAATGTTGCTCGTGCTGCAGAAGCGTCTGAATGAACAGGTGCGTGAGGCATACAAAGAGCAGTATCAGCAGTACACGCAGCGCATGCCGGTGATCGTGCTGCGTCTCACCAAGGTGAAGCTCACGCACAACAAGCTGATCTGGACCTTCACTCTGCAACCCAGGGATTGACTGTGAGAAAACATCCTGCTCAGAGTGAATGGCGTGCACTACGGAGGGTTGCTATCAGCGGCCGGGGAGATGAAGTGCGGCGCGTTCTTCTGCGCTTGCAGCAAGTTTACCCGGAGGATTCCGAGGTGACGGATGAACTCGCGCGCCTTGAGGCCGGTCGGCCGCTGCGCATCGCCGAGTCCAAACGGCAGCGTGCTGAACGCCTCTCCCAGGAGGCTCAGCGCGGCATCCTCGCCATTCTGGCCCAGTATGGCAGCGCGCAAGCTGTCTCGTGCGCGCACACGCCCGATTTGCGGAAAGTCCAGCGGCAGTTGAACGCCTACGTGCGTACCTTGAAAAGTGGACGTGAGACAGCTCCTGCCGGTACGCGTGCTCTCGCGCGTGCGCTGAAGAGCGAGCTCAATAAGCGTAGGAAGAGAAACACACGTGGTCGTTTTATCCGCTTGGGTATTGTGGCAGCGGTGGTGGCGGCGGTAGCAGCCGTTGGCGTGATTTTGCACGGACGCGCGGGTCGATTGTCCCATCAACTGCTCGATGCAAAGAACGCGCGGGACTGGAACAAAACGACCGAGCTGCTCCGCGCGGCGGACACAGGCATCAACCGCATGATGCACCGAGAGGTGATTCCTGCGGTCGAGGAGGCGCGCAAGTGGCAGCAGCGCGTCCAGGCTGATAGCCGCGAACTCACGAGGCAAATGCATGTCTACGAGAATTTGGGTGCTGTCTCATCGCTCAGCCTCGAGGAACGCGCTGCGTTCCTGCGTCAGATACGAGCGCTGCCCGCTCCCTTTTCCACACAGTTGCTGGAGAAATGGCAGGAGTTGTGCCGCCCGGTGCAGCAGGAGCTCGAGCGTCAGAAACGCGAGGCCGTAGCGCGTTTTTCACAGCCTGCTCCCCTGCCGAAGTTGACGGAGGACCCCGCGCAGGATCGGTCTGCGCTCAGCTCGCTGGAACACAAGCTTTCGCGCCTCCTGCACGATTTTCGCGATGCTCAAGAGACCTTTGAACTGGACCCGAAACTGGTCGCGGCGCATCGCAATACCTACGCCCAAGTGCAGAGTCTCCTCGGCGACATCGATCTGCTGACTCGAACGGAAAATTTGTTGAGCACGGCGCGCAATTACTCCGAATACTGCCATGCCTTGGCGGAGTTCCGTCCGGTGAGTTATCCGCCCGCCATTCGGGCGGCGAAGATCATGCAGACTCTCGGAGATCAAAAGGAGATGCTCCTCGCAAAGATTCTCAGCATGAAGCACCGCGTGCCGGCAAAGCTTCCCGCGCCGTACCCCCACTATGTCGTGAAGGCCCTTACGGAGGACGCGCCCACCTTTGGTCCGCAGTTCCCGGCCACTCCGGTTCAGCTCGAGATCATGGAGGACCTCTTCACCAGCCTCAGCATGCGCACGAGACTTTATGAGTTGATTTCAACGGATGGCCAGGTGCACTACGTGGAGCAGAAGCCGGAAGTGACGGACGACAACAAATTGCGGCTTGTCGTCTCGCCGCTTGACCCGCGTTTCAAAAACGGCGAGCAGAGAAAAGAATGGCTCTACGCCCAGGCTGTCAAAATGCGGCCCGTGGATGTCCGCCCTCTCATGTCTGTCTTGGATTTGGAACGTCCCATCTTTTTCATGCGGGCCAATGTGCCGGACCTGCTGGGCCGCATCATGCGGGTGCGTGCAGAGGACTGCCCGGCGCTGGCCAAGGCGTACGTCTACGATACTCTGCTGAGCCTGATGACAGGCCGAGAGCAGGAGCCGGTTTTCGGACTGAGGTTTTCTCCCACCTTGCGGGCGGATATCGATTCGTTCCGCAAGCTTAAGGCGGAGCTGGGCGTGCAGCCGCGCATCAATTTGTGGCTCGAACATTTTCCCGCTCAAGCAAAAGCTGAGAGCGCTTTTGCTCAGTGGTTCAGGGAACGCGATGACCGCCATTACTCGCGCGAAATGTGCAAAAACTTGCGGGCAATCCTGGCGGACCGCGCGCGCTACGTCGGCTTCGTCGATGCTTTCTCTCAGGCCCATTACAAGGAATTGCCGACCGTCGGCAAACAACGCATGCTGTATTATTTGTCCGGCGGGAAACTGCTTGCCGTGCCGATCGATGGAACGCTGCGCGATCCCGACCCCTTTTCACCCCTATTAGTTGATTGACCTATGCTCGTCGCGCTCATGTCCGATGCTCATGATGAGCGGCAAAATCTGCTGAAGGCTTTGCGGCGTGCCGAGGCGGATGGCTGCAGGCGCCTGCTCTACCTCGGGGATTTATGCACGGTCGAGACACTGCGCGTGATGCGCCAGGCGTGGCAGCACGAGCTGGATTTGGTGCCGGGCAACAATGACTACCCGCGCGCAGCCTTTCAGGAATGTGTGCGCGAGTGGGAGAAGACCCGCATGCACGGCGATACGGCGCATTTGCTGATCGATGAGCGCCGCATCATGATGACGCATATTCCGGGCTATGCGCTGCAACTGGCGGCGGAATCCGGAAAGTACGACGCTCTCTTTTTCGGGCACACGCACAAGCCGGTCAGCTCCATCGTCGGTCACACCTTGGTAGCGAATCCGGGGGACTTGCAGGGGCGCTTCGCCGCGCCTTCCTTCGCCACCTACGATACCCAAAGCCATTGCGTGACCATCGTCCCGCTCGGCTGAGTCCAACTGGCCTATGCATTACCTCGTTTATCATTTGGAATCCGCGGAGACGCCGCTGCTGCATCCGGAGCAACTGGACCCCACGGAGAGGGAGGCGTACGCAGTGCGAGGGGAAAGGTTTTTGAAGGAACGCAGCCTCCTGCGCTATGCTCTGGAGCGGCTCACCGGCATCCCCGCAGAGCAGATCCGTCTGCGCTACACCGAGTACGGCAAGCCGATCTGTGAGCAGCAGCCCTTCAACATGAGTCACAGTGGAGATCTGCTCTGCATCGCGTTTCATCACGGCAGCATTGGGGTCGATATCGAGCGCATCCGCCCACGCAGTCACATGAGCAGGGTTGCCCGGCGCATCATGTGCGCCCGGCAGTGGGAGGCCTGGAATGCCCGCGGGAGCGACATCCACGAGTTTTTTGCCTGTTGGTGTGCGGCCGAGGCCTTGGTCAAGTGGTGCGGCAAAAGCATCCTGCGCGCGCGCGACATCCCCTTTTTGTACGTCGATGGCGGCATCCGGCTGTGTTCGCCGGGGGGGCCGGTAGTGGAGTTGTTCTCCCCGGTTCCGGGTTACGCGGGCGCGCTTGCTTATGAGCCGTGAGAAGCGGCAAGGCGTCAGCGCGAGAAAAAGCGCGCCCCCACATCGGTGCCAAACCGGCGGCGCCGCGCATCCGCCCTCGCGTTCCACCCCGCATCCACAGTTTCACACACGTTGATGAGCCCCTGTTGATTGGTGCGGATGAAGAGCGCTGCCGTGCGTTTGCCGTCCGTGACGGTGAAGAATCGTGTGCGGCTCTCAAACAGATCATCGGTGGAAGCCAGCACGAGGTCGGAGTCGTCCAGCAACTGCGCGCGGTAATCCGCCGGCGAGCGCTGCACCTGGAGCCAGGCGTGCGCCTGCGCCGGGGTTTTCCCGGCAAATAACTCGTTGTCTGATATGTGCCGCATCACCCGCAACGCCGCATGCACGGCACGGGTCGTGGCGCGGTAACTCCCGTCGGGCATGCGCTTGCATTCGTACATGACGCGCATGTCGCGCTGCAAAGCCTCGTCGGCAGTGGGCTGCGGGTAGAGCATGAACCACCCCGCAAGAAGCCCGATAAGCAGCAGGTACGCCCCACCCCTGCAGCGGCGTAGACGCGTGACTCTGCGCATCAGCTCCAGGAAACGCTCAATGATGGATTGATCGGGATCGCCGAAGAGAAAGCGCACCTTCGGCCGGGCGGGGTTGGCCGCAATTTCGCGCACGGTGAGTGCGTTGGCGGGGTCGAGGATTTGAGCGTCCATCGTGTTGGAATCGCTCTGCTCATCCCGGCGGCTTTCCTGGAAGAGATACACGAAGAGTCCGCAGCGCAGCAGAAAACTCGCAAAGAGGATAAGCGCATAATAGAAGAGCCCCCAACTCAGTTTGCCATCCTCAAAGGGAAAGGTGCGCACAACGAACTCCGGCGCCCAGGCCCGCAGCAGCGGAAATGCAATGATGCCGACGATAAGCGCCGTCCCCATGGCTGAAAACCAAACTTTATTGCGCTGCCTACCGAGGCTGCTCGCCAGCTCCATCCATAAAAGAGGAAAAAGCCACATGACCGGCTTGAGCTTGTAGACCGTAAAGCCTTGCACATAATCGATATCTGGCGTCGGCGGCAAGAGTTTGTCCGGGTAGGATAAGGTGTAGAGCATAGCGAACGCTCCCGCTAAGGTGAGCAGGTAACGTACGCATAAACTGACGCGCCCCCATATCATACCCCCGCATTCTATGCGGCATCGCCCGCTGTGTCAAGAATGAGCTCACGGTGACCCCTCTTCCCCAATGCGCGAATCTCTTTTCAAAAGCGATGTCCAGCTCTTTTTTCACCAAGTGAAGAAAATTTTTCAAAAATCCTCATCGGCGCGTCAGAAGGAGATTGAGGTTTCCAAAGAAATGAGAGGCAATCGATTAGATTGATACATGGTAGCGTATCTCTTTTCAAAAGAGATTCGCTGATCGGGGGTTCAAGGGCCTTGGAAATGCGTGTATGACATGAAAGAAACACCCCTTTCCTTCCTTGAAAATAAGATGCGCCACGGAAAGATAAATATACTTATCATCAATGATTTGCGACTTAATGAGAAGTATATCTCTTTTGAAAAGAGATATACACTTGTTTTACCGCACAGACTATTCGTTATGAAACTTCACTTGCCTCTCGGATTACGTCGCGTCTTGATGGCTTGTCTCACCGCCGTCTCCTTAACTGTTGCCTCCTCTTCAGGTTGGACCTCCTTGCTCTTCCTCTCCGCCCCCATGGTTCAGCTCGCCCAAGCAGAAGACGGTTGGCCTACAGGCAACTATGGTGAACCTGAAGATGTTGCTGGTGGAGGTACTTACACGGTCGAGGAGGGGTACCATGCCATCAACTTAACAGGAGTCACAGGCTCCTCCGGGCCCAAAGCAGTTACCCTGAGCGGAGATGTCCGAAATGCACATATCAAGATCGTCGGGATCTCATACGGAAATGCAACGATAAACGATGCATACATATTCGGTGCGAGTACTGCTGTAAACATTGATTCTTTGTGGATTGATGTGCCGAAGGGTGATACCTTCGGTTTACGTATAAAGCTTGATGGTGGAACCGGGGACAACAGCAACAATGTTCACGTGAACGATTTTTACGTGGGTAGTTCGGCGGGGGGAGATAATCAAGGAGGACAGTTATGGCTTAGTAGTTACACAGGCAATGGGATATGGAACCTGCATTTGGGAGCAACCAGCTACCAGGAACGCCAGCATTTGTCCAATGCTGCTTTGCGTGTGGACACTCTCGCCACCACGACCGGGTACCTTGAAACTCTGCAAGACACAATAATTGTTGGCACGAACAACGCTCAATTCAGCGTTGGTGGGCTTCGGGGAGGCTACAAGCTTTCCCTGGACGGTTTGGATTCCCTGACGCTCATCATTACGGGTGATAATGAAATGGCCGAGTCCTTCACGGGAATTCTTGAATTTTTGAACCCAAACAGCACCAACGGCTGTGTCACACTCAATGTGGGAAACAGCGCAGCACAAACTGTCGGAGGTCTGAGTAGCGCAGAAGGTGGCACCACAAACAACAACATGGTCACAGGGAGCGGGACACTGATCTTGGTGGGGAGTGAGAACAGCTCTTTCAAGGGAAGTTATGGATCATCCAGTGCATATGGTCCGACCTTGGCGACGGACGCAGGTTACACAGGGACACAGACCTTCGGGGCGGCGGTGTATGCGAAGTCGCTCGATATTAAGAACGGAACGATTAACGCAGAAGTTAGTCTCGCCACGAGGGATGGTGGCACCATAAGCGGTGGAAGAGTGACCGTGGGGACAGCGGATGCCGTTGTACCTGAGGACGCCACCTTTGTTCTGACAAGTGGAGGGAACATGACAGTGAGTGGTGGCACGCTGACCGTCCACGGTCAGGTTGGGTTGGGCAATGGTACTAATCTCAAGAAAGATCTCACAGTGAGTGACGGCGGTGAGGTGACTATTGATGGTCGCTTGAGCAGCAATTCTGATGGTGGCTTTACTGGGAGTGTCACGGTGAACGGTGGAGGCCACCTTGAGGTGGGAACGAGGGGAAGCGCCTACGAGCAAAGTGGTAAAAATAACATGGACGCTTGGACGAATGCCGTGACGGTAGATGGACCAGGCAGCACCATGACCGTAGCCGGCAGTTTGGCGACGAGCAACAATGCTATTACAGTAAGCGGAGGTGGTAAATTGACGGTTGGTCACGCGATTTGTGCCAACTTCAACCACGATTCCTGCACAGGTGATCTGACCATTTCGACCAGCGGCAAAGTCACCGTGGGTACGGCAGGGACGGGGACGCCCGACCATGCCGGGAATGCCTATGTAAAGAGCCTCACCATGAGCGATGAGGGGAGCGCGTTGACGGTGCACAAG
>CANRNS010000011.1 GCA_947632055.1 uncultured Akkermansia sp. | reverse complement strand
AGTTGCTCACACAGAAAACAGTCGCGCGATTGAGCCGGCATCCTTCCAACATTCCTGGCGAGTTCGGCGAGCTGCTTACGTTGCTCGCCCTGGATATCAGAGACATCGACCGGCTTGTATCCCGCCCATGCGGTATGCACGGAGCTCATCAAGGCAAGAGCTCCCAAAATCATCATTCGTACAGATTGTTTCATATAGAAGAGACAAGGAATTATTTTTTGAGAAAGGGTGACTTTTCGTAGGCTGCTCGCATGGCGTCCACTTCTGCCTTGAATGCAGCATTGATGGCCTCAATACCGAGAATATTCTCGCAACTTTGAAGGACATCATAATATCTGGTGAATTTAGTTTTGGAGTACCTGGTAACCGGCATCAGATTGCCATCGGGAGAGCAAAGGAACAGACCATTGCCCGGAATATCCCAATACTGAATCTCGACATCGCAACAGTTAAAACATTTCTTCTTCTTCTTTTCTGCCGGATAGGGTGAACTCCCATCCGCCCTGAACAACATGCGATTCATCTCGGCAAGCCAGGATAGGCGTACAGGAGTCGGCGCCTTGCTCAAGATATCCACCGCTGTATCGTACGCCAACTTGGCGACCTCCTTCTCAACGCCCCTGCTGAGAGCCTCTGCGCCAATCTGGCACGCGATCTCTGAGGCAATCGCCCACTCATCCGTCTCCGATGTGACAACTTCATTGACTCCACGACTCACCCCTTGTGAATCCAAGAAGTTCGCTTTGATTTCATGCACTTTTGTATCTTTTTTAATGAACCCGGATACATCAAAACAAAGCCCTAACTTCACGGCGATCCACGCGCGAAGCTCATCGGGCTTCATGCGACGCAGCGCAGCTACTCCCCGCGCGTATTCAGCATTGGTGCCTTCGTTCCGGGCGTTCCTGATGCTACCATCCGGGGCCGTTTTTTGCGGCGTTTCAGATTTTCCGGTTGGCACCGAGGCCTGTTCATTGGTGGTGCTGCCCATGGCGGATTTTTGGGGAGTTTTTGGTAGTTCTTCCTTCTCTTCTTCTCCGCCCTGCGGTATACACTTGGCAATCTCTTCCGGACCGAGAATCAATGCGCAGAGATGAGCCAACTGCACCGAGCGGGCGTATTGTGACAGGTATGATTTAATCGTGCTATATGGCAGAGTTATACCCCGCGACGTGGTGAAGCGGGCTTTATCAGCATTCACTTTAGCGCAGGGTATCGGCACTTTTGTGAGTACCGGGCCGAGCACATACAAATCCATCGTTGTCTCACCATCTACCGCAGGAGAACCGTCAGCAGTAGTCAGCTTGCCGGTAAGCTCACAGCGCAGCGCATCCCTCAGAATCCCGGGCATATTCTGAAAGCGATCCTTCGCCATGTATCTCGCCATCTTTTTCAGCGGTTCCGCATAACGTTCCAAAATCACGCGGTGAGGCACATTGCGCAGAAGTTCGCGCACTACCGGGGCATCCCCACCATTGCACGGTCCATACACCTTACTTCCATTCCCCAGGTAAAGCGCACCCTTTGTCGAAATAGTGCCGGTTTTCGGCTCGAACCCGGTCCACTCATAATTTCCCGTATAATAGAACATCCCCGCTGCCTCGGCAATGAGGCGTTCCTGTGCGTCGGAAGGCAGCGTCTGAAGCATGGCGTCCGCTTGTTTTATCGCTTCGTTCGCAATGGCATCCTGCTGTTCTTTCATCTGCGCCTGCTTCTGTTTGTAGTGCTTGCGCATCGCTTTCACCTCTTCCGGGAAGAGGACGAGAATATCTCGTGCACCGATGAGGTTTTCGCAGCGTCTCACGGTATCGCGCCAACGTTTCTTTTTAGCATCCGCAGCAAAAGCCTCCTGCAGAGAGCATTCCTTCCCCGTCGGATCCATGAAGGAGTATCCATCGCTTGGATTTCCATTATAGTCCACATCAAACCCGCTGCCGGTTCTGACTTTTGCGCTGTAACCCGAGGCGGGCAGAGTTGTCCCATCCGCCTTGTAGAGCATTCTGCCGATGGAGGCGAGCATGGCGTATCTGGTGATGTCCGGCATTTCCTTCAGCAAGTATTTCGCCGTGTTATGCACTATACTGTCTACATTCTTCTCAAAAAAACTGAGAACGGCTCCCGGCTTAAATTGGTGTGCTTCATCCCAGCTTTTCCCCCATTGCCCTCCGGCAGAATTTACAGCGTCCCGCCAAGCGGAGAGACGTCCGGTTTTACTCACAAATTTTGCCTTGTCGTGACCTGAGGTGCCAGGATACCCGTGATAGATACTACCGGCTTCTCTACCATCCATGTGGAAACAAAGCCCCAGCTGCTCGCAAACATAACAATCCTTCGCCGACGTCGGCATTTTGTTGACACCCCGCACTGCTTCCATCAGTTGTTTTCGTTGCTCACCCTTGATGTCAGAGACATCGACCGGCTTGTACTTCGCCCATGCGGTATGCACTGAGCACACCAAGGCAAGTGTGCTCAATATCGCAACTCGTATCAATTTACCTATAAAAACAGCCTCACCAGGCTTGCACAGAAATCTCAATGCACTGATTCTGTGCGGGAGAGTATGGTCATGGTCTCTCAACATGGTCAACACATCTGTATCACGTAGCGTGGTTATAACACAGGTCCCACGCAACGTCAATAAAAAACAGAAGATTGAACTCTTGATACTTGCTCGCAGGGCAGGATGGTGATATGATGGCGCGCGCCGGGTATGTGAAAGATAAATAGCCTGGTATAAGTTCTGCGATCCGATACGAGATGAGCCTAGTTATCAAAAATCTGCACGCCTGCGTAAGGGGAGGACAAGAAATTCTGTGTGGGGTCGATCTGGATGTCCCCACCGGCGAGGTACATGCCATCATGGGTCCCAATGGCTCCGGCAAAAGTACACTCTCCAAGGTGCTCTGCGGCCACCCGGACTACGAGGTGACAGCCGGTTCTGTCGAGCTGAATGGGCAGGATCTGCTGGCGATGCCCCCCGACGCCCGCAGTCGAGCCGGACTCTTTCTGGCTTTCCAATATCCGGTGGAAGTGCCGGGAGTAAGCAACGCCAACTTTCTGCGCGCCGCGCTCAAAGCCCGTCTGCCGGAGGGGGAAGAGCTCGATGCTGTAGCGTACTACAAGCGGCTGCGCAAGGTCATGAATGAGCTGGGGATGGATCCCAAGTTTTCCTCGCGCGCGGTGAACGAGGGATTTTCCGGTGGGGAAAAGAAGCGCAACGAAGTGCTGCAAATGCTCATGCTTGAACCCCTCTGCGCGATCCTGGACGAAACTGACAGCGGCTTAGATGTGGATGCCCTGCGCATCGTCTCGCAAGGCGTGAACGCCATGCGTTCGTCCTTCCGCAGCTTTCTGGTCATTACGCACTACAAGCGTCTGCTCGACTACATCGTTCCGGATGTGGTACACGTCTTTCATCAGGGTCGCATTGAGCGCACCGGCGGACGTGACTTGGTAGATTACATTGAGGAGCACGGCTTCGATTTCCTGAAAAAAGAGGACGCATGAGCAGTACCACTCCAGCCATTCCTCCAACGGATGCTCGCGGGGACTTCTCCTTCCCCGAAAAGCACGCGTTTGATGCCGGATATGGGCTTACCGAAGCCACCATTGACTACATCTGCGATGCCAAGGGGGAGCCGGATTGGCTGCGCGACTTTCGAAAACGGGCCCTTGCGAAGTTTCGTGACATGCCCCAACCCCTGCACTGGGCGCCTCAGGAAATTGCCGCGCTGGACTTCGATCAGATCCGTTACTATCTGGCGCAGGGGACTCCTGCCCGCAAAAACTGGGATGACGTGCCCGATGACGTCAAGCGCACCTTCGAACGACTCGGCGTGCCGGAGCAAGAGCGCGCCTTTCTCGCCGGGGTGGATGCTCAATATGACTCGGAAACCGCTTACAAAAACATGCGTGAGGAGCTCGCCAAAAAGGGCGTTATCTTCGTGAACCCCACGGAGGGACTCAGTGCGTATGAAAGCATCTTCCGCCCGTGGTTCGGCAAAGTGATCCCCGTGGGCGACAACAAATACGCCGCGCTCAATCACGCCGCATTTTCCGGCGGGTCATTCATTTACGTGCCCAAGGGAGTGAAACTCGCTCAGCCGCTTCAGGCGTACTTCCGTATCAACTCTGAAAGCATGGGGCAGTTCGAGCGCACGCTCATCATCGCGGATGAGGGAGCGGAGCTCATGTATATGGAAGGTTGCACAGCGCCAAAATACGACACCGCCACCCTGCACTCCGGCGTGGTGGAACTCGTTGCCCTGCCCGGCGCGAAAATCCAATATGTCACCGTGCAAAATTGGGCCACGAATGTGTACAACCTCGTCATCCAGCGCGGTCTGGCCATGCGCGATGCCGAGATCCGCTGGATTGACTGCAACATCGGCTCCGGCGTCACCATGAAATACCCCGCCGTCATCCTGCAGGGTGAAAGGGCTCGCGGCGAGGTGGTGAGCATCTCCATCGCCCGTGACGGGCAGCTGCAAGATACCGGAGCGCGCATGATACACGCCGCGTCGGGCACCACATCCAACATCGTTGCCAAATCCATCTCCATCGGTCACGGGCGTGCCAGTTACCGAGGGGAAGTGCGCGTGCAACCCGGCGCCACCGGCTGCCGCAACCACACGGAGTGCGATGCCCTGCTGCTGCACGCCGAGAGTCGCACGGACACCTACCCTGCCATCACCGTGCATGGGGATAGCGCCGCCGTGCAACATGAGGCTTCCGTGTCGCAGGTGGATGAGGAGATGCTCTTCTACATGCAGCAGCGGGGACTCACGCGAGCGCAGGCCATGAGTCTGGCAGTGAACGGCTTTATCAACGACCTCGTCAATGAGTTTCCCATGGAGTACTCTGTGGAGCTGCGCCGACTCATCGACATGGAAATGGAGGACTCCATCGGATGATGCATACGCACGACACAAACGCTGTCCCCCTGCCCGACCGCCTGAATGAAGATTGGCGCTTTGGCCGTCCCCATGTGCACGCACGGGAACTTGCGGAGATCCTAGAGCACGCGCAAGCGGCGGAGCTGCGTGGCGTAGATTTGCCGAGTGGTGTGCAACTGACGCCATGCGCGGCAGAAGCCCTGCCCAGCATCGGATCGGAAGCCCTGATGCGGCAGGCCTTACAGATAGGACCCGGCCAGTGTCTGCGCATTGCAGATGGCTCTCAACTGCGTGAGGCCATCTCTCTGCACAGCGAGGTGCACGGCGGGCAAGTGCAGCAGCTCAGGGTCATTGTGGGCGCCGGCGCCCGGCTGCATCTTATCGAAGAACATGAGTACAGCGAAGAATCAATGCTCGTGTGTCTGCGACGCTATGAACTGATGCCCGGAGCCACCCTGCGGCTGGAGCAACGCGAGCTCGGCTCCGGGAACACGCGCGCTTTCTGCATTTCCTCTTGCATTTGCGCCGAGAACGCCCGGTTTTGCTCGCTGAGCACGCATCAGGACCTCGCTTGGGCGCGGCATGAATGCACACTGGAACTCACGGCTCCGGGGGCGGAAGCGCTCCTTCTGTCTGCCAATCGACTGCGCAGCGAGCAATGCCTGGATATGCGTAACCGGCAGCTCCACAGCTCCCCCGGCTGCAAGAGTCGCCTGCTCTGCAAAAATACACTGACAGACCGCGCCACGGCTATCTTTGGCGGCAACATTCGGGTGCAGCCACACGCACACGATACCGACGCCTACCTCTCCAACCTGAACCTGCAGCTCAGCCCGCACGCCACTGTCCACTCATTGCCCATGCTGGAGATCCTCGCCGACCGAGTGCGTTGCTCGCACGGCTCAGCCACGGCGCCCGTCGATGCAGAGCAACTCTTCTATCTGCAATCGCGTGGCATTCCACTAGCCGAGGCACGCCGCACGCTGGAAGAAGCCTTTTTGGCAGACGTGCGGCTGCACTTTGAGCAATTTTAAATCTATGCCCGATGGTGCAAGCGCCGGGTAAGTGCTGTCGTGAACATCTGAACACGGCTTTGAATTGCCCGCGTTGCGGGTGTTTTCTTTGCCTCTATACGAAGTCCATGCTGCGGTATCTACAACATGAACTATCTATTCCTAAAAACTCGCCAAATCTTTTTTCTGAATCTCCAGCGAATTTGACCGGAACCCTACTTTTTGAAATAGGGAGACTTCTTATAGGAGTCGCGCATGGCCTTTACATCTGCCTTGAATGCGGCGTTGATCGCTTTGATACCTGCCACATTTGCGCAACGGAAAAGTATGCGCCAACGGCTCCATCCAGTGTTACCCACTGAGGGTAGAGTGATTTTACCCTGAGGATTATAAAACAGGGTCCCCCCGTAGCTTCCCCCCGGCGTGTGTATTTGGAACCCACTTTCTGCAGGAATGCTCTGTCCCCATAGGGGATAGGCAGATTGCCCATTCGAATAGAGTATCAGATGGTTTATCTCCGCGAGCCATGAGTAGCGCGGAGTTTCATCTATTGCGTTCAGAATATGCGTAGCGGTTTGCGTGGCAAGAACTCTTAATTCCTTCTTGAAGGGTTTGGCGATCTGTTCGTGCCCCACGGCAAGGGCTGCTTCAGTAGCTGCTGACCAGTCAGAGTCCCTTTTGTCGGCTGCTACCTCCGAAAATTTTCGCTCCTTCCCACGTTCATCGACAAAGAGGGCGTTATCATTCGCGATATGGGGCGCCCTATAGGCGGGGTCATTGCCCTGCGTATAGCAAAATCCCATGTTTTCTGCCAGCCATGCACGCCGCAACTTAGACGACATGCGGCGTAAGGCTGCAACCCCCTCCGCACACTGAGGATCCTCGAGTGAAGCGTCGTCTTCCCACGAATCTGTTGACATCAAAAAAACGCAGGCGGAAACTCCCCCTATCACTATCCCTACGACAAGCGCAAGGGCCGTCTTCAAGTCCAAAAAGCGTCCCGCCTTTGCAGGTTTTTCTTGCAAAGGCTCAGCAAGTTTATCCGAATATGTGTCCATACAAAATAACAATTATGTGCCTCCTTATAGCCAATTCCCCCTCCATTGTCAAGGATGTTTTCATGGTGAGGGCATTTTTTATGAATAGCGAGGACAAAAGCGACATATGAAATAAATTTTGGTAGTCATTTTTATCTCAAACACCAAAATATTATATGTAATATTTTGAGTCATTTACATGATAAGCAACATATACGGACTGTGATTCGTAAGAAAAAAACATTTGAAGACAAAATCATGATCGCGTACTGAATCATGAACAAGACAAATTCCACTAATCGAAAGCATTTCGGGGAGTTGCACTCTAATCGCCTCCTCGCATGACCTCAACTCTTTCCGATGTATACCGCGATTTATTCTTGCGATTCACGCCCGAAATCAGCGGTGCAGACGTCGGGCAAGTGCGGTCGTAAGCATCTGCAGCTCGGGCACGCGCATGACAGATGACGCTGCGAGATAGAGCAAGCCCGCTCCCGCTCCCGCAGCTGCCAGCACGATCAGCCGCCACCAGAAAGGCCACTGCGTGAAGCCATCAAAAAAGAACTCCCGCGCAACATAGCAAAACGCACCAAGTACCGAGGCCGCCGCAAAAACGCGTAACAAACCCGGCAACAGCACATGCAACGACATGCTGCCCAGCAAGCGGCGCAGGTAAATGAAGAAAAAGAGAAAATTGATGGTCGTAATGCACGAGGTAGTAAAGGCAAGCCACTGCACACCCAAACCAAGCACATGTACGTACAGATAATTGAGGCCGACCGAAATGCAGCAGGTTGCCACCGCTAAAAAAGCCGGCGCCCAAGGTCTCTCCAACGCCATGAAAACCGGCTGCAACACCTTCATTCCCGCATAACCCAACAGGCCCAGCGAGTATGCAGAAAGTGCCGCTCCACACAGTTCCGATGCCTGCGCGTCAAATCGAAAACGCTGGTAGAACAGGCATACAATTTGTTCACCCCACAGACCTAGAATCAACGCCGAGGGCACCGCGAAAAAGGCCATGAAACGTAGAGCCTCTGCCAGGCGGTCAGAGATCTCCTGCTTACCGGCCGTCACGGAGAGACGCGACACATCCGGCAGAACCACCATACCGATCGCCACGCCAAAAAGCGCCACAGGGAGCTGCCAGAGGTGAAATGCGCTGGTGAGCGCCGTCACGGAACCGCCGGGCAAGTAGAGAGCAAAGATGTTGTTGACAAAAACATTCACCTGCGTAATGCCGGCAGCAATCATACCGGGAAGCATGAGCCGCCAAACCAATCGCACGTGGTCATCCGCAAAATGCGGGAGGCAGCCGCGCCATGTGAGAGCCAACTCCCAACGTAGGCGGTAGCCGAGTCTGCGCAGCTTGGGCAGCTGCACTAGGATCTGGGCCACACCGCCGCAGAGCACTGCCACGGCAAAGCCATACAGAGCTTGCGGGCCAAAATGCGGATCTATCCACCACCCCACCAAAAAGCCCACGCCGATGGTCGTCAGATTAAAAGCGGCACTCGCTAAGTTCGGCAATCCAAAAATGCCAAACACATTCAGCACCCCCATACAAAGTGCAGAAATGGATGCCAGCAAAATAAACGGCCACATGATGCGGCACAAATCGGCAGCCATCCCCATGAAGGATTGAGGCGACACGTACAGCGCTCCCTTCTGCGTGATACTGCGGCGGGTGGTAAGCAAAACGCGTTCGCCCACCTGAAGTCGCTCCAACGCTTTGGCCCGTACACAGCCGATGCCCTCCAATCCCTTCAAACGCTTATCCGCCGAGAAAGCCGCCGTCTTTTGACCATCCACCGTCTTTTGAATCCCCTGAAACACAGCTTGCACCTCTTCCCCGAACTCCTCCGGAAGAGACATTCCTGCGGTGATATTCACCCGAAGCTCCTCGGGATAAAGAAGCTGCATAAGCCCACCCGTGGCCAATACACCCACTGCAACAATACCCACCATAAGCGCCGTAAGCTGCGAAATCACGCGGTGCGCAAGAGCCCACGCCTGTTCATCGCCCTCCTTCGCCCTCACCTTACTCATCACGCTGGTGAAGCTCTGGGAAAGCGCGCCCTCGGCAAACATATCGCGCAGCATATTGGGCAGGCGGAATGCCGTTAGAAAAGCATCCAACGCGCCCGTGGCGCCAAAGAGTGCGGTATAAGTCATCTCGCGCAGCAAGCCGGTGAAACGACAGCAGAAAATGGCTGCTGTGGCCACCAAACTCTTGCGGTGCATCGATGACATGGAACAAGCTTAGCGTTTTTTCTCCGGCAAGTCCTCCTTAATTTTGCGAATAATGATTTTGGCGGAATCGCGGTCACCATCCAGCAGGCAGGTGCGGGAATACTCACGCACGGCGGTCGTGTACAATGTTTTGTCAGCGTTATCCAACTTTTGCCGTTCCCCTTCTTCCATGCTCTCTATCGCTTTCACAATCTCGCGCAGACGGCGTTTTGCAAGTGTGTCATCCCCTTTTTTTCGCTGCAACAAAGCCAATTCCATGCTCGCGCGCAAGGCTTTGCCAGTTGTCAGGTCAGGATAGGCGTCTTGGGCAGCTCGCATCGCCTCCACCCCCCATTTCACGGCCTGCTCCTTCGCACCGCTATCAGCATGCAATTTAGCGATTTCTCGAGCGATGCGTGCGCGCTCTTCCTTGTCAGTCTTGGTTGTTTTTGGTTGAGCCTGCATGACGGACCACAGGCGCGAGAGGGCTTTTTCACGCTCTGTATCCTCTGTGTTGGTTGAAAGGAAAGTGAGAGCCGTCATGAGTGAAGCTGGATCGGACTCGTGCTCCGCCAAGAAACGACAATCTTCCATGGCCTCCACCTTTGCACCCCGAGACATATTGGCCTTGGCTCGCAAACGGGCCGTCTTAAGCTGCCAACTGAGATCCGTCTCCCCATAGCACTCAGCAAACGCATTGGCCAGGGTAAGCGCTTGAGCGCAGCCGCTGTAATCCCCCATGCGCAAGCGCAATTCACCAAGTGTCAAGTAGCACTGCGGCAATTTATGCTCCTTGTCGGAATACTCCAAAAGGGCATCGCGACAATGGAGTAATTTTTCCTCAATTTCCTTGAGCGCAGCGTGGGTAAGAGCAGGGTTGTCTGCTAAGGCGGTAGAAACTTCCTCAAGCATGAGACGCGAGGTAGCAAGGCACGGCGGCCATTGAGCCTGTTCCAAGATATTACGCACTAGCTGCAGGGCATGTTCCTTCACGGTGCTCACGTCGGCGCGAAGCATCTGCAAATCTGCGGCCTCAGCTGCCAGCTCAGGCGTAGAGAAACGTGCCAACACCGCCGGAGAATCCAAGCGAGATATCGCCTTCACTGCGCCTTCCACATTGCGCATCTTCAGGCAAGTCTCAGCCGTGCGCCGAATAGAATGCAACAACAATTCTGTGTCCGCAGGCTGAGAAAAAGCGGCATCCTGCAGCATGGCATCCAAGTGCAGCTGCAGCTCATAATTCTCGTGCTGCAATGCTGCTTGCGCCAGTCTCTCTAAATTCTGCGGGTTCGCCAAATCTTCCACCTCCGGCAATATCTGAACAGCTTCATCCCACAACCCCTTGTCGAGCAGGCGAGTCATCAATATCCAGCGCACACGACGGCGCGTCTCATCATCCTTGATCCAACCCAAACGAGCCTTGGAGTTCTCCGCCAGTGAGAGGAGCTGCGCCTTATCCCCCGAAAGATCAGCAAGCAACCGACTCAAGTTTGCATTGGCTTCCGAATTGTCGGGGTAATAGATTGTTTCCCCTTCAAAGAAACGTACAATATTCTCCCCTTTTGCCCAGATAAGCCAGATGAACAGGGCAGTGCCAATGATGGCAATGGAAGCAACGGGAAGCGTGTAATTGCCGGATCTGCGGCCGGCACGATAACGTCGATTCATGGTCAGAAATGAGTGGAGGTTGTGGATTAACGCTTGCGGCGAGATTGAGAACGCTTGTTTTTATTTTTAGCAGGACGTGCGGCAGGCTTAGAGTCTTTACGCGTACTTGCTACTGGTTGGGATTGCGAATGAACAACAGGAGGCGGTGGAGACAGACGATTGGAACAGACCGCAATCTGTTCTTGAATCTCTTCTCGATTCGCCTGCTGCTCTTCCGGGATTTGGGCAAGTACTTGTTTCCATACACCAATGGCTTCCGCCCAGCGACCCGCCTGCTGGAGAGCAGAAGCTTGCCCTTCAAGCGCAATCATACGCATGCCGTGGTCTGCTGGCAAAGCGGCGCCTGCTCGCCCATACAACTCCTCTGCAACGGCGGGATGCCCGCTCTGATCCTGCGCCTGTGCTTGCAGCAAGTAGAAGCGTCCCAGACCTTCTTTATCCTCGGCATTATATTTTTCGTATAAAGAGCAACACTCCTGCGCAGCTTGACATGCCTCAGCCGACTGTCCCAACGCAAGATAGCAGCGGCTCATACCCTCCAAAGGATGAACTCGAAGATTTTCCTCACCCTCTGGTAACATATCTAACTGGCGACGAAAAACAGCAAGAGCGTGTTCGTAATCGTTCGCCAAATAGAGAGCCCATGCGCGCTTGCCGGTGATTTCCGCACGAAAAAGCGCGTGCGGAGAAATAACCGCTCCAGCCTCTGCTTCTGCGCGTTCCAAAAGCGCAAGCGCCGATTGTGCACGTCCCAGGTTGAGAGCCACAGAAGCCAAATCCCTCAGGGCGAGCGCGCAGAACAAACGCGAAACAGCATCGCCCCCATGAAGTTGCTTGATGCCATCTCGCAGACAATCTACCGCCTCCTCGTCCTCTCTCAGAGCCATGTGCGCATACCCCAAACATACCAGCAGGAACGGTGATGCTGAAGAAGGACGTGAAGTCGGCTGCAAATACTTGCGCAGCAATTCCTGCGATTGGGAATGAGCGCCCATGCTATGCTGCAATTTGGCTAAGAAAATATGCAATTCAGCGGCTAACTCCGGCGGAGATGGAGCAGCGAGAGAGGTGAGCAAATCGTGCAAAGCAGCTAACCGTTCTGTACGCGTGCCGCCGCTGCCGACACTCAACTGGGCAGCTCGCTCGCGCACCACCGCCGCGTACTCCGATGACAAGCCTAATGCAAGGAAGGCCTCCTGTGCGGCATCGTAATATCCCTGTGCCTTGTCCCACTTGTCTTCTTTCACGAGAACATGGGCAATCTTCAGCATGCGGCGCGCCCATTCGGCATTCTGTGGCCTCTGCGGCGGCACAACTTCATCCGCCACCGACTCCACTTCGAAAAAAAGGCCCCGATCCATGAGCTCGTTGAAAAGCTGCCACATGAGTTCGAGGCTGATTTCATCACCGCCACACGCCGCGAGTTCATCGGTATGCTGCTTCACTGCGGTAATCAGGCGGTCACTAGGGGCATCGGTGAGGCGTAACACGTCAGACACACGGGCGAATGAGCGCACCCCCGTGATATACTGCACGCCCATACCCGCCGCAAAGCCAACGAGTACGAGCAATACGCCCACACCACACCGTTTGAGCTTACTCCCCTGAAGAAAGTTCGGTCGTTTCACGTCTTGCAGGAATGAAAATCGCATGAATACTCTCTTAGTTTTCGCACCCTAAGTGGAAAGCGGCATGCACCACACGGGCGGCTTGTTCAATGTCAGAGGCCTCCACGGTAGTCGATATGCGAATTTCCGAGGTGGCGATCATACCGGTGTGAATCCCCGCGTCAGCCAACGCGCGGAATACTGTAGCGGCTACACCTGAGTTGGAACGCATGCCCACGCCAACCACCGACAACTTCGCCAAACCAGCCTCTGTATCCAGTCTGGCCTCAGGTCCAAGCTGCGGAAGCACATTCTTGAGAGCCGCCTGCGCTGCGCCAAGTTCGCTCATGTTCATCGTGAAGGATTGACGAGCCTTGCCATCGTGGGCGGTATTGGCGACAATCATGTCGATATTAATTTCAGCTTCTGCCAGAGCAGTTAAAATGATGGCAGTGTAGGCTACGGGAGCTGTAATGCCTGAAACCGTGACACGCGCCTGATTGCGCTCGATGGAGACACCACGCACAGCGAGTGACTCCATGGCATGATTTTCTTCTTGGACGATGGTACCGGGGTTGTTATTCATAGAATTGCGTACTTCAAAAATGACACCGAACTTCTTGGCTAATTCCACGGATCGCGCCTGCATCACTTTCGAGCCGCTGGACGCCATTTCCAGCATCTCCTCGTAACTGAGCACGGGAATCTTGCGGGCATCTTTCACGACCCGCGGGTCGCAGGTGTACACGCCGTCCACATCCGTGTAGATTTGGCACAAGTCGGCCCTGATTGCTGCTGCCAGGGCAATAGCCGACAAATCGGAACCGCCGCGCCCCAAGGTGTGAATTTCACCCCCCGGCGTCATACCTTGAAAACCCGCGCATACCACAATGTTCCCCTCCTGCAGAGCCGTGATGATGCGGGTCGGCGCAATGGATTCGATACGCCCGCGGGTGTGGCTGCCATAAGTGCAAATGCCTGCCTGGGCGCCGGTGAAACTTACCGCCTTGCCGTCCATGTCTGCAATCGCCATGCACAGCAAGGCCACGGATTGCTGCTCCCCCGTTGATACCAGCATATCCAATTCCCGCTCCGGCGGATCGTCCATCACTTGATGAGCCAGACCAATAAGCTTATCCGTAACGCCGCTCATCGCCGACACCACTGCCACCACTTGATTCCCCCCGGCCTGCGTCTCCATAAGCCGCCGCGCTACATTGCGTATGCGGTCAATGGTCCCCACAGAAGAGCCGCCGTATTTTTGTACAATAAGTGCCATATCAAATTGCCTGGAATGTTTCAATGCGCAGCACAACCGGCTCGCCTACCACCGTGGGGAGCTTTCGAATATCATGGAGGGCCTCCTGTAGTTGCCCCCAGCGGCATGTGTGCAGCATGAAAACGAGGTGGTTCCATCCCTCCGTTTCCCTGTGCTCTCCATCAGCCGATGATGTTGCGGAGATACCAATATCGTGCTGCGAAAAAGCCGTGGCAATGGCTGCAATCACTCCGTGGCAATCTTTCACCCTAAAACGCACATAGCAGCTCGTCTCGGTGTCTGATGCCGACATCACTTCCACCCCCTCCGCATAAGGACGAAAGCCCGTGTGATAACCCGGCAATCGACATTCTCTCATTGCCAGCACCACATCTCCCACCACCGCGCTGGATGTAGGATTCTTCCCCGCTCCTCGCCCGTAAAAAATCGTTTCGCCTACAATATCGCCACGCACCGCGATCGCGTTGAACACACCCGCCACCTTGGAAAGCAGGTGCTGTTGAGGCACAAAACTGGGCTGCACTCGTAATTCCAGTGCATTGAGTGATTCGTGGTAACGAATAACCACGAGCAATTTAATGGTGTATCCCAACTGGCGGGCAAAATTGAAATCCACCGGTTCAATATGCTCAATACCCGTCACACTAACGGCTCGCGGATTCAACGGCGTTCCGTAAGCAAGCATAGCGAGAATGAGTCCCTTGTGGGCAGCGTCCCAACCATTGATATCCAGCGATGGATCAGGTTCCGCATAGCCGAGTTGCTGAGCCTGTTTCAGAGCTTCGCGGAAGGGCAACCCCTCCTTGTCCATCGCCGTGAGGATATAGTTGCTCGTGCCGTTGATAATGCCGACAATAGCGCTCACATTGTTGCAAATGAGCGAATTTTGAAGGCATTGCACAATGGGGATGCCACCGCCGCAGGAGGCCTCGAAATAGAGCGGCACGCCTTTTTGCTGCGAGAGATGAAAAAGCGCGCCACCATACTCCGCAAGCAAGGCCTTGTTGCCTGTCACAACCGGCTTGCCATTTTCCAACGCAGCTCGTACCAATTCATAAGCCTCAGTGGTACCGCCTATCAGTTCGATGATGATGTCAATCTTTTCATCCCTCACCAAATCGCGCCAATCTTCCGTGAGCAAGGCTTCGTCCACCGCCACGCTGCGCTCACGCTTTCGATCACGTACCGCCACACGCCTCACCTCATAGGAAATCTGCGCACGCGCCTCCAGCAAATCCCGGTTGCGCAGCAGCGCCTCATATACCCCGGAACCCACGGTACCTAGCCCGGCCAGTCCGATCTGTAACGTCTCGCCCACCATGTGCGCGCGGATTATATGCCTTTCTGAACCATTTTTCAAGTCTTAACTCGTTGGAAAGAAAGCTGCGCACGCCTCACCTCAAAAATCGAGTCATCAAACGGTCACAAAAAGCGCTGGAGGAATTTTCCCTGAAGTCTTAATCCCTCAATGACCATAAAGCTGGAACCAAACACATACCATTTAGAATGAATCAACATGAAAAGCCGTCCGGAGAGAAACGAGAAAAGAGATTATAAGAGAACTTGTTTTTATGACTAAGAACTCGGTCAAAGCCTTACATACCCCACCGAAAAGCTTAACTCCCGGGTGACCTTCATTTATACAGCAAGGCGCGGCGGAGTATTTTATGACGAAAAACCAAAAATTAGCTGGAAACAGAGGGTGAATATGTGGTAAGATGAGCGAGGAACTTCACGGTGAAATCAGCAGGAATTATACACCTTCACAATGGCGCAATCACAAATATATGTCGGACTGGAAATAGGCACCTCCAAAACCTGTATGGTCGTAGGCGAAGTGAGACCTGACGCTACGGCTACTATTATCGGGGCGGGGTGTGTGCCAAGCGCCGGTGTGCTGAAGGGAGAAATTGAGAAACCCCAGCACGCACGCCAGTGTGTGCGCGATGCGCTCGAGCAGGCCCAAAATAGTGCTAATGCAGATATTGTCGATGTGTACCTGAGCGTAACGGGCGAACACATCTACGGTGAAACCAATGTGGGTTCATACCGTTTACCCGAGGAAGAGACACTGATTGATGAAGAATTTATGGCGCGAGCCAGAGAGAAGGCTGAAAATCTGGATCTCGCCGCCGATCAATTTGTCATCAACCGCGAATTAGGCGGTTATTCCATTGATGGACGTCCTCCCACGCTCTTCCCGGAAGGACTTAGCGGACGGACAGTCGATGTCAATTGCCACGTAATTCACGGCATGCGTACGCGCCTGCAGAACTCATTGCAGTGCGTCATGGACGTACCGCTTGAGGTGAGTTGCATGGTATTTGCCCCTTTGGCTACGGCAATGCGCGTGCTCAAGAGGTCGCAGAAAGAAAGTGGAGCACTCGTCATCGACATCGGCGGCGGTACCACCGACTACATTTGCTACAAAAGCGGCGAAATCGTCTCTTGCGGCTGTATTCCCGCCGGCGGGCGTACCATCAACAATGACATCACTTTAGTAACCGGTCACAGCGTATCCATGGAAGCTGCCGAGGCTCTCAAATGCAGGGAGGGGAATGCCGTAGGTGATACAAAAGATCGATCTCTTGCTCTTTACCGTACGGATACCGGGCTGCACGATGTAGCCATCATGCGCGGCGAGCTCAACCAAATCATTCAAGACCGGCTGCGCGATATTCTGGAACGTGTCAAGAATCGGGTGCCGGATGAATTGTGGCGTAAAAATGCACTTGAAGTGTATTTATCGGGCGGCACCAGCCTGATGCGCGGACTGGATGGATTAGCTGGCTCGATATTTGGCACTCGCGTGCAACGGTGGCCTCTGCAGCCGCCGGGTGAAGAAAAAAGTTACCTGAATGACCCACGCTTTTTCACCGCCATCGGACTCATCCGTTACGCACAGAAGTATGAAGATGAAAATGCTCGCGCCAATACCTGGCCTTCTTGGTTAGACTGGATGCGCAAACTTTTTTCCCACACCAAGTAACACTCTTCTATACGCCATGTTGGAATATCGCAACGAAAAACAAAGAGAGGGAGGTATCGCCATCATCGGGATTGGTGGCGCCGGCGCTAATGTGCTTAAATGCTTCAACGCCTCCAGTGCAAACCATGTACGTCTCTATATCATGTCACTGGATGAGCGCGTGGGACGTGCCTGCGGCAATGTGGAGTTTATCCAGCTCGGCGAGGGAGTCAGCCATGGCTTGGGTTCCGGCGGCGATCCTGAAGTGGGCAGACAGGCTATGGAGGAGAGTGAGCAGCGCGTGTTGGACGTCCTGCGTGATTGCAAACTGGTAGTGATGGTAGTGGGTCTTGGCGGCGGCACAGGTTCCGGAGCTGCGCCGCAACTAGCGAGCTTGGCTCGGCAAGTCGGCGTTTTCCTAGTGAGCATGATTGTTATGCCTTTCTCGTTTGAAGGTAAACGCCGCGTGGAACAGGCCGAGATCGCCCACGAACAAATCGCTCGTCTCTCCGATATTGTTTTTTGCTTTGAAAACGATTACATGGAAGAACTCTTCCGAGATCGCAGCGGTGCGCGCGAGGTATTTGAAGAGGTAGATCGGTTGCTGGCAAAAGCTACCGCCTCAGTGCCGATGATAGCCACATCTCCGGGACTCATCAACCTTGGATTGGATGAACTGGCAGCAGCTTTGGAGAATAGTGATTCGCGTTGTGTATTTGGATCAGGGAGCGGTTATGGAACCGAGCGTGCTCAAGAGGCTGCGCGCGCGGCAGTGCAATCTCCCCTCACCACTTACCGAGGCGCTCTGCGCTTTGCGCGCAGGGTCATCGTACACATTGCCGGCGGAGATTCTCTCTCGATCAACGAAATCCATCAGGCTATGGATGTCGTACGAGAAACTCTCAGCGGAGAAGACGTGCAAATTTTCTTCGGAGTGTCAGTGAAGGCAAGTCTTGGTGAAGAGGTGCGCGTCACGCTGATCGCATCAATCGACGCCCAAGAATTCAAAGCCGCATGCGCCGCTGCACCCACCCCGCTGCGTCCCCAGGAAGAGTCAACAGAACAAATGAAGGACGAAGAAGAACAAAATACCCCCGCGGAGCAGGAAGATGAAGGTGCGCCAGAGGATGAACAAAGCGATCCGGACTCTCCGGAACCGTCTGATGAGCCCTCAGTGGATGAACAAGGCCATCAGGATGAGCAGGAGTTTGCCGACGAACAAGATGACCTGTACGACGATGAGCAACAGGAACAGCCATACAACTTCCCCAAGTCGAACGATCCATTGCGCCCGACATCGGCAAGTCCCAACCCGCGCCAACTGGATCTTTTCTCGGCTCCGCAGCAACCACCCGTTTCCAATCAAAACGATTACATGCCCCCAGTAGCCACCGTGCATGCCACTGCCTTGCGCAACCGTGATGACCTCGCATCTCCTGCAGCCCCTGCTCGCCGGTACGCACCTGCTAGCGGGAATCGTTTGCCCCATGCCTCTGCCGCAGATGACCTAGATACTCCTCCTTCCCTGCGCAATAATGACCTGCGTGGCGCCTTCCATAACCGCTGATGACAAACAATATGAACGCTCTTCTCATACCAGCAATCAATACTCCATCGTCTTGCTCAAGCCTGTTCGCCATTGCGACAGGGATTGCTCTGATCATGGCGACACCATCAACTAGTTTTTTCACCATACCGACCAACCCATAAATCCCCACACACCATTATTCATTTTATGGCTACCTCATACGTAAAAAAAGCAATTGGCAGCGCCGTAGTTATCCTGGCAGCAGGAGCGGCGCTATGCTACTACAAA
This sequence comes from uncultured Akkermansia sp., assembly GCA_947632055.1. Taxonomy (GTDB): domain Bacteria; phylum Verrucomicrobiota; class Verrucomicrobiia; order Verrucomicrobiales; family Akkermansiaceae; genus Akkermansia. The sequence goes on along the minus strand of CANRNS010000011.1, from coordinate 16,111 downwards.
CCGGAATTAGCGCGCAAGTACTTGCCGGCCAGCCTGTGCAATAAACTTCGCATTCCACGCACCATTCCTGGCAGTTACATCAAGCCCATTCTCACTGCACAAGAGTGGAGTAACCCTGAGCAAGCTACTGCCAAGCTTACCAAACTGATAGACGAACGCCTGCGATCCACAGCCCCGGCGGCTGTAGCCCGGTTTATCGCTAAACCGCAGAATCGATTGTTGCTGGCAGATGCCAATATGCTCACCATGGAAAAACGTGGTGAACAGGCACGCGCAAAAATTGATGAACAACGCCGAGCCAATCTTGAAAAACTCAAAAAGGAACATGCCGAGCTCATGCAGAATACGCCTGCCGGAACTCAATTGCCCGCTAAGTTCGCCCAAATCGACAACATGCGTATGCAACGTATAAAAACGATTGAAAATGAACTTGAGGCTGGCCACTCCATTCCCCAATCAACGAACATCGCAGAGTTGGTAGGCAGCAATTTAGACTGGGCTTCTCAACTGAGCTCTACTGGTGAAGATTCCAACATCGGCGAGGCTTTGGCCATCCTCCAAAAAATAGCGGACAAAAATCCCAATATGCCGTACAACATCATGGAACGCAACATCGCTACTGCCACAGCTCTCGAGTTCGCGCGACAGGGGCTCTCGCAGGATGATGCCGTGAACCGTGCCCAAGTACTCACAAAGGCTTGGAAAAAAGGTAAACTCAACAAGAGTTTTGGCAAATTGCCGATCTGGCAAATGCGCATCGTTTGCGGATTGAAGGGCAAAGGCGTGCTCGACGGCGTTTATGGTGGCAATGATCAGTCAGGCTCCGTTAATAGCATGAAATATAGCCAGCAAAACGTTCATCTGCCGGCGTACCGTTACACAGGTTCGTGTTGGCAAGCCCCTTACCGCACATACAACATCTACGGCGATACTGTGCAAGGGTCTTTCTATCACACAGCATTTGATGAGTGCTATGACGGCACATTCAACCAGTTCACGCGTGAGGTCGGTGGTGTGTGCGGCGGCCTCTCGCACTACGGCGCCACCACTGCCACGGCTAACGGTATCCCCGCCATGACTTCCGGCGAACCTTCCCACTGCTCCTATGTCGTATTGGTGGACGGCAAATGGACGCCTGCATATTCGCTGAGTTGGCAGCGCGGACTGCATTGGCAGGTGTTCTCAGGAGTTCATGTCTTTAGTTCTCTACACATGGCGGATAAACTGTTCTCGCCGGAAGAGGAAAAGCAAACGAATCTTTCGCGCGCACAGCTGAGTCTTGCCAATCTGTACGCGACTAACGATACAGAAAAGGCACGGGCACTTTACCTGGATGCCATCAAATCCCAGCCACTCAATTATTACGCCTGGCGGGACTACGCCAATTTCTTGACAACTACTGCTGCAGATGATCCTGCTCCCTGGCTTGAGCTCTGCGATAACCTGAATACAAACCTTGCCAAGGCATTCCCGGAAATGGCAGCCACCATGCTATGCCAGCTCGTGTATCCCAATCTCAAAAAAATGCAGGGGATAAGCAAGGAAGAACTGAGTCGAGTTGTCCTTGAGTTCTGGAAAAATGTACAGGAAATGGGTCCTGACCCCGAATGGGACAAGGGATTCAAGGGACGCTGGCGTGTAGAGGATATGCTCAACCAGCAGCTGAATTTGCTGGGCATCGACCCGAAGAAAGATGATGCCGTGCTGGACGTTCTGCGCACTGTATTGGGACACGTTGCCGGGAAAACAGATTATGCTACGGTGATGCTTTCATGGGGTTCCGAACTCTGTAAAACGATGTCGCAAGATAAAAAAGGAGCTTTCCTTGGCGCCATGACCAGTGCGCTAGGTGGCAACGCAGCGGCTAGTTCCGATGAAGACCGTGAAAAATTGCTTGGTCCGGTGATTTTGGCTGCGGAAGCCGCCGGAGATCTCAGTAGCTACAACTCCTTGGCCTCATCCTTGCCTGATAAGTACAAGAACCCACCCGCCAAATTACCCCAAGTCCCTGTTCTCCAAGACCAATTGGTATCACGCGGCGGCATGATTCGAGCCTCTTCCACGTCCAATTGGGACAAACCATGCGGACACTGGGGCGTATTGGAACCAAACGTGGGCGGTAGCTTCCACACCGGCAAAGATAAGGATGCTTGGGTCGTTGTCACTCTCCCCAAACAAGCAAATCTCACCGGCATCGTGCTGGTGACAACAGACGGCAACCTGCAACGCCTCCACAATATGAAAGTACAGGTGTCAGAGACAGGTAAGGACAATGACTGGCGCGATGTAGCCCAACTCGGTCCCTGCAAGGAAAAGGTACTGCAGATCGATTTGAGCAGCGAGCGCCCGCTGGCGAAGTTTGTGCGCATTCTTCGTCCAGGTGGTCCTGACTTTTTCCACCTGCGCGGCATCTTTATTTATGGGAAACCCGCTGCTTAAGTTTAACCTCCATTATTCATTCAACCACGAGATTAACCATGAACAAACATACACTTTCTCTCCTGATGACCGGACTCATGATACAAGTTCCGGTATTCGCTGCACCTGTGTCTGTCGATTCCTATGATACCGCGCAAGCGGTTTTGCAGGATGATGGCTATATCCTCTTCGCCTACGCGCAGGATTGGGATAGCACCAGTTCTAAAATTTGCCGGAAACTCATGAACTCACAAGCCGTCATGCAAGCGGCTGGTAATGCTGTGTTCATGGAAGTCCCCGTACCCAACGTACTAACAGATGAGTTCAAAGAAGCCCAAAAAGCTAAGTTTGGAAAACTAACAATACCTGATGCTTCAGATTACCCCGCCATCCTCATGCTTACCAAGGGAGGTCGCCATTACGCCACCCTCTGCGGACCCTCCGTCCGTAGCGCAAAACCGCAAGATGTTGCCAAAAACATCTCGGATAACTTGGCCGCCATGCGTAAACAGGAGGAGCTGCTTGCCCAAGCTGCAAAGGCGAATGGAGTAGAAAAGGCGCGCCTGCTCGGCGAAGCCGCCAGTCTGCCCGGAATCAACCCTCCAGAACGCATCGGCAACATCATCGCTCAAATCAAAAAACTTGATCCCAATAATGAAACCGGTTACGCTCGCAAACTCATCAACCCATTTGATCTATCAATGGAAATCTTCGGCATTGAGTCAAGCAAGGATCCCGGGAAAGGCTGGCAAGCTGCTCTCTCTCAGGCAGAGGCTTATCTGAAAGACCCTGTGTACAGCACCGAACAGAAGCAGGCTCTCTATGCCATCAGCATCGGTATCATGCGCCGCCACATGGGTGCCAAAGCTGCTTCCAAAATCCGCGAGTACGCACAAGCTATGGCCTCTCTCAATCCCGACAACTATTTGGGCAAATCTGCCAAAATAGTGGAGCGTGACTGGGGACTTGGGTTCAACCTGGTGGAGGGATGGACGCCGGATGTCGTAAGTGGCCCAAGTGAGCCGATTGAGTTGTCTGGTCCGCTGCCCATCACCACGCCTGGCACCTATAAGGTGACTTTCACCTACACCAGGGGGCGGCATTCAGCCAATATCCGCTCCGTCATGCTCTACGATGGCTCGCAGCTCGTTGCCCAAGATGAGCACGAGGGTTCTGCCGGCAAAGCCGCCAAGGACAATGTGTACACTCTTACAGTAAAGGATGCACCAAAAGCCCCGCACCTCTTTATCCTATTCGACCAGAGTAAAAATTGCGACCAAAATGGCCGCAGCGATTCATACGGTCGAATTACCATCACGCGCTGAAAGTTCTGCCCTCAGCTCCTTAACGAGCTGAGGCATGCTGTCAGCCAGCAGCTGAACTACGCCATCAAAGTCTGCAGCCCCGCCATAGTAGGGGTCCGGAACTTCCCGCAGGGAACAACCTGCCGGGAACCACGCTCGCATGGGGACCACCCGCGCCGAGGTCCCATGCAGCAGCTGCTGTACATCGCGCATGTTCTCTGAATCTTGCGGGACAATGAGGTCAAACCTCGTCCTATCTTCCTTCCGCAACTGACGAGCACGGTGCCCATCATACCGAAACCCGGCGCGCTCCAGCGCAGAGAGCATACGCGCATCGGGTTTGCTGCCCACGTGGTAAGAGGCTGTGCCGCAGGAATCCACCATCACTTGGCCCGCCATCCCAACCTTTTGCAGCATGGCACGACAAATCACTTCCGCCGCAGGACTCCGGCAAATATTGCCCAAGCATACAAAAAGAATACGCAGCTGAATTCGTGTGGACATGGCAATTTGCATTGACCGCACCCGCCAACTATGGTATGTGTGGGTGTTTGCTGCATCATAGCACACCTCTATGCGCATTGCACGCCTGAATCATGCACCAGAGCTCTTTTTCTCCCTGCAAGGAGAGGGGATCAATGCTGGCGCCCCTGCCACCTTCCTGCGTTTAGCAGGATGCAACCTGCATTGTGCATGGTGTGACTCCAAACACGCATGGACCAATCCCATCTCACTACCTCCTTGCGATCTGGCGAAGCGCCTGCTGAGTATGCCTGCCAAGCGGATTATTATCACCGGGGGAGAACCTTTGCTGCAAGCTGACGAGCTTGCGGACTTATTGACCTTGCTGCCGTCGGACTACATGATTGAGGTAGAAACCAACGGCACAATTCTCCCGCCGCAGCAATTGCTTGCACGTGTCGCTCAATGGAACGTGTCTCCTAAACTCCCGAACGCCGGTAACGCCCCAGACAGCATACTGACGCCTGTGCTCACCACGTTTGCTGCCTTGCCAAACTCGTGGTTCAAATTCGTCGTCACCGGTGAAAACGATTGGTCTGACATCGCTCAACTCAATCTCCCACCAGAGAAAATACTACTCATGCCCTGTGCTGCAGACCGCGATTCCTATCGACGCCTGATTCCCATTGTAGCTGACATTTGCCTCGCGCACCACGTCCGTCTCAGCCCCCGTCTGCACATCGAACTCTGGGATACCCGCCCCGGCGTGTGAATCATGAATGGAGGCAAAATGGGCCTTTAGAGCCTTCATCGTGATGACAGCTTGTCGCCATGATTATTGATACGGGTCATCAATGATATCTGCCAACATGAATTATTCTCTATTGATGAACTTCTATCAAATAAAGTGACTTGAGTCTGGATTCTTGCCAAGCAAAGACATCTGTGGTAGGATGACATCGATGGGGAGAGTACGCACATGGCTTCTTATATTGATTCTGGTCAGCATTGGAGGTACAGTGTGGTTATGGATCAAGGTCAAGCGTTGTAGTACTCAGCTCCTCTGCCCCACCAATCCCGTCTACAGCGGCTACGCAGACCTGCCGGACAAAACCCAGGGCGTGCAGCTCATGCCTTTCAGCGTTGTTGGCAAGGACGGTTGCCGAGTGCAAGCCTGCATTGTGCAAGCCGGCAAAAAGGATGATATCACTCCACGCCAGCAAACTCTGCTAGAACGCTTGGATGGCTCCTTGTCCGAACGGCTCCGTGATGTAGATTACGTGTTGGTGTGCGCCGATTGGGATCACGGTATCCGTTCCGCGTTGCCTTTGGCAGAACAGCTTGCCGCTGCCGGTCTGTCATGTGTGCTTTGGGAGCCACGTGGAAGCGCATCTGCCCGTCCCTACTGCACCCATGGGTTGAGGGAATGCGAGGATGTACCTGCCATCATTGATGCACTTGAGCAACGCGAAGGGCATGGTGGACTTATGATTATAGGCGTTGGTAAACAATTCGGGGCGGAGTTAATGCTGCATGCAGCTGCTCGCGACCCGCGCTTACGTGCCGTTGCGGCCATAGATACCAGAGCTTCCATGAGCAATCGTCTCAAGCGCAGTGGTGTCCCAATGCTTATCCGTGAACTTACAGGGTGGCGGATGAAACTACTCACCGGGTTGGAACCCTTTGATATCGCTGCTGTTCAGAGTCTCCTTCGTCTCCCTCGCCAAGTGCCCGTTCTGCTTATTTTTTCTGGCGACAATAATCCTCAAAGCTTCCCAGAGGATTCCATAGCCCTCTACACTCAGTTGCACCCCGAGCAGCGCAGCCTTGCAACTCCACGCCGAGCAGATGATCCTCCAGCCGCCACGACTCGCAGGGTCATCTATACTCACAAGGGCGGCACTCACGACATGCAAGAGCAGGCGGAGGCCACACTGTTACAGGATGACGACGACATACCAGCGCACATATTACGCTGGATACATGAGAAACTTCCTGCCCTGCTAGACCTGCCGCCGGTAGATGCTCCAACCAAGTAGTCCCATGAGCAGCGCTGACCACTCTTCTGGAGTTTACCACAAGCATAAGAACCGCTTGCGCGATAACTTTGTGCTCATTGGTCGGCGACACACGGTTCCCCTACTCATCATCGCAGCCTCCGCAGCGGCTATCATCCATTTGATGGCTCTTCGTGCTACGCCCTGGTTGTTGAGGTGGTGGCGCGCTTCAGTTCACGTACCGCAGGTTAAACGCGTGGTGGACGATGACGTGCGTGTCGTGGTGCGCAACTCAATGACCGAGCTGCAACCTGCCCAGGAAATGCCTCCCACAGACCCATCAGAACCCGAGCAACTGGAGCCCGAACCGCTCGAAATTGACCTGATTGATATGGATGTGAAGGAACTCGTGATGGCGCCCGGAGAAACAAATCTCTCCCTGCAATCCCCACAGCAGATGGATGATCCGGCAGCCCAGCAAGCCTCAACTATGGCGGCGCCGCCCGCGATGTCAGCCCCCATGCCAGAACTGGGAAAAGAAATGCAGCAAATGGTGCCCGAACCAACCCCGCTCAACACGAATGATGTCATCGTGAACGCCACCCCTCAACTTGACGATGTCGACAATGCGGAGGGGTTGATTGAGAAAGAACTGCGCCGCCAAGCCGAACACGGTCAAACCGGCCTGCCCAATGATACACGCAGCCTCTCTGAACTCATAGGGCTCTCCAACTTGGGCGCATCTTCCGGAGTGGCACGTTTGGGGGCGGATTTCCTCTTCGCTTTCAATGAAAGCAAGCTTAAAAATTCCGCTCGCATCTCCCTCTTGCAACTCGCCGCTCTCATTCACAAAAATCCCTCCACCACGTTCATCATCGAAGGACATACGGACGGTATCGGAGGAGATGCTTACAATGAACAACTTTCCATGCGTCGCGCGGCGGCTGTGGTTGCATGGCTTTCCGGCAATGGCGTTCCCATTGATCGTGTGTTTGTGCGTGCATGCGGCTCTACCCGCCCGCTCGTGTCCACCAACCTTCCCCGCGAGAAGCAGGCGCTCAACCGTCGCGTAGAAATTCACATGCGCCGACCCGGCGAAGTGATGCCCGAAGGCTGTGTGCCCGCAAAGAAATGATCGACGAGTCGCCACTGGTGCTTCATTCTGCGGAGGAGGGGGATATCCTCCTGCCCGGCAGATGCCCCCCAGCAGGGTTTCCTCCCTCTGCCCTTATCTCGTTGGACTACGATGGCACGTTGCGCCGCAAAGGAGCCGCTATGGCAGACATAGCCCCGCAGATCTTTGAATTGCTCGGACAACTGCGTCGCTGCGGAGTGCGCTGGGGGATCAACAGCGGCCGGAATCTGGCGGACATGGCGAAGGTGCTCGCATTGCTTCCGATGCAACCAGACTTTATCTGCACATGCGAACGTTACGTGTACTTGTCAAACCACGCAGGATTGCTGCGCCCGCTTGTCGAGCACAACGCCCATTGTTACGCCGTCAATTTGAAATTGCGCGATTCCGTACACCAAGCCTGGCAGGCTGCCCTGCGACGGCTGCGTATCGAGCTCCCGCACGCTGAGTGGACGCTTTCCGCCACTGATCCCCTCTCTATTGAAGCGCGCGACAGTGAAACAATGGACCTTATCATGCCCTACATTTTGAGCTTTGTGAACCCTTTGCCAGGGATCACAGTGCAACGCGCCGGTAAATACCTGCGCCTCGCTGACGCGCGTTTCAACAAAGGCATCGCTCTGCAGAGAGTGCTCGCTGCCTGGCACGTGCCAATGCATTGTCTTTTTCTCATGGGCGACGGGCACAACGACTTGGATGCTTTTCGGCTTTTTCCGCAAGCTTTCTGTGCGGTTCCCGCCGATGCTCACGCCGATGTGCTGCGCTGGGTCGCGCACAATTATGGCAGTGTATTTGCTGACGTACCGTCCGCTCTCTGTGCTTGGCAAAAACGCTTTTTCCCGCACGCACTCAAAGGATGAGCATGCAATCTCCGTACGAAAAGAAGCGGTAGCGCTCTGCCACAGCCTGACGGTACGCTTCCATGATGAGCTCACGGTTGGCAAAAGCGCACACAAGCATGATGAGCGTGCTCTGCGGCAGGTGGAAGTTGGTCAGCAACGCTCCCGTCACCTGATATTTGAATCCGGGGTAGATAAATATGTCCGTGTTGCCATTGCCCGGTTGAATGGGTAATCCGTAGCGCGCAGCTTGCGTTTCCAGCACGCGCACGCTGGTGGTTCCCACAGCGAGAACCCTCTTGGCCGAGTTAACAGCGCTTGCCGTGTCCGGCGGCAGGTAAAAACTCTCGGTATGCATGTGGTGGTTCTCCACGTGGTCCACCTTCACCGGACGAAAGGTCCCCACGCCCACATGCAGGGTAAGAAAGCGATGCGGCAGGGAATCCAGCAGTTCCTTGGAAAAGTGCAACCCGGCGGTGGGAGCGGCTATGGCGCCCTCGTGCACGGCATAGATGGTTTGGTAGCGTTCACGGTCGGAGGGATCGCCCTCGCGGTTCATGTAGTGAGGAAGTGCAAGACGACCATATTTCTCATCATCTATCGCTTGATCCCAGCGGATAAAGCGGTAGCCTTCCTCATCAATGCTTTCCACGGTACCTGTGCTGGCTCCTACCTGCACCGTGCGCCCGATCTTCATCTTTCTCCCCGGACGTACCAGGCATTTCCACACGAGTTCGCCCGCCATGCCGGCGCGCACCAGCTCAATGGCGCCATCGTTGGAGAAAAAACGCGCGGGCACCACTTTTGTGTCGTTGAGCACAAGTAAGTCCCCCGGCATGATGTAGTCCGGCAGGTCACGGAAATGTCGGTGCTCGATGTTACCACTCTCCCGGTGCACGACCATCATGCGCGAGGCTGTACGCTCCGGCAACGGACGCTCCGCAATGAGCTCCGGTGGCAGAAAATAGTCGAAATCCAGCGTACGCACAAACGGGCTTACTTAGCGGGGAAAATCTCAATGCGATGCAGGATTTCCGCCTGCCCCAACGTGGCGAATATGCAGTCCATCCCGGGTCCGACATGGCTCCCGGTGAGGGCAACGCGCAGTGGGTACATGCCCGCGCCCACTTTCACGCCATGCTCCTTGCAAAGCGGCTTGATGAGAGCGAAAGCCGCCGAAGCATCCCACTCCGGGAGAGCGCGAAATGCGTTGGCGAGCAAATCGAGCATCTCGCGCGCATTTTCCTGTAAGCCATTCATGGATTCTTGATCATACTCCAAACGCTGCACCCAGCGCACCCAGTGAGGTACTTCGCTCAACAACTGCACCTTGCTCTGCACCCCGGCGATGGCCGTGCGAAGCTGCGCCGTGTCGGTTAGCCCCGCCTTGGCACAGAAAGGAAGTGCGCGCTGCACAAACTCCTCAGGCGCGAGTCGCAAGATGTGCTGTTGATTCATCCATTTGCACTTGGTGATGTCAAACTTAGCGGCGGCGCGGTTGACGTGCTCAAGAGAGAAGAGGTCGATGAGCTCCTGCATGGAGAACACTTCCTGCTCAGTCTTGGGATTCCAGCCGAGCAACGCAATGAAGTTCACCACTGCTTCCGGCAGGAAGCCCTCCTCCGGGTATGCGCCCAATTGCGCCCCCACATCGCGCTTACTCATCTTGGAACCGTCCGGGTTCTGGATGAGCGGGATGTGAGCATATACCGGCGGTTGCTCGCCAAAAGCCTCGAAGAGCTGCAGATGTTTAAAAGTGTTCATGATATGATCCTCGCCGCGAATCACATGCGTGATCTTCATCTCGATGTCATCCACTACATTCACCAAATGGAATATGTAGGAGCCATCCGTGCGCTTAAGCACCATGTCCGGCGTGTTTTCCTCATGGGTGTAATCCACAGTAATATCACCGCATACCGCATCGTGCAGGGTGATGACGCCGTCCCGGCGAAAGCGAAAGCGCCACACCGTTCCCTCGCTCGTACCGGGTATCTCATTGCCATCCTTGTCCCGTCTGTTGGGCGCCGGACATTCATAAACCCGTCCGGCATCTACCAACTTCTGAAAATAGCGGTCATATATTTCCCCGCGCTTACTCTGGAAATACGGTTCATAGGGCCCACCTGCGCCTTCGCCCTCATCCCAGTTGAGTCCGAGCCACTTCATGCCGCTGAATATCGCTTGCATGGCTTGCTCCACATGGCGTTCCTGGTCGGTGTCCTCAATGCGCAGCACAAAAGTACCGCCCATCTTGCGGGTAAAGAGGTAATTGAACAGCGCCGTGCGGGCTCCGCCTATGTGCAAATACCCTGTCGGTGACGGCGCAAATCGTGTGCGCACCTGTGTATCCATGCGCGCCTTATACACCTGTCTGCCTTTTTTTTCAAGTGCAAACAAGCGTACTGATTCACAGCGCCAGGGCAGTGAGGAGCTTGCTGTGGATGCCGCCAAAGCCGCCGTTGCTCATCACCAGCAGTACATCGCCGGGGTGTACGCGGGAAGTCACATAGGTGACAATCTCTGGAATACTCTTGCCCACATGGCACTCCTTGCCGACGGCGGACAATTCCTGCGCCAGGGCATTCTCATCCAACCGCTCTTCCGGGCTGAGTTTTTTGTAGCTCTCCACCGGTGACAGCACCACAAAATCGGCCTGGCTGAGGGAGGCCGCCAGCTCATGCTGAAAGAGGTTGCGGATCATCGTGTTGCTCCGCGGGTCAAAAAGCACCCACAGCCGACTTTTTGGGAAACGCTGGCGCAAGCCGACAATGGATTGCGCCACAGCGGTAGGATGGTGAGCAAAGTCGTCCACCACCGTCACATCATTCACTGTACCGCGCACTTCCTGGCGCCGCGCTACACCTTGAAAGCGCGCCAGAGATTCGCGTATCTGCGCCGGATCAAGTCCTGCTTCCATTGCAGCACAAACCGCCATCGCCGCATTGCGCACATTGAACTCCCCGACCATCGGTATCGTGTAGAGCTCACCATCCAGCACAAAAGAGGAACCTGCCGGTTGTAAATTCACGGCGGTGATACGCCGCTGAGCTCCCTCTCCAAGCCCCACAGTGACAATGCGTACATGTTCTCCGAGCTCGGCCTGCGCCCGCATGCGCACATCCTGGCAGCTGGGACAGTCCGCATTCATGAAGACGACTCCGTTGTCTGGCACTACCCTCAGCAAACGAGAGAACGACAACTTAATTTCTTCCACGTTGCGGTATATATCCGCATGATCCATCTCGATATTATTGACGATGAGCACACTCGGCAGGTAGTGCAAGAATTTTGATCGCTTGTCGAAGAAAGCGGTGTCATATTCATCCCCTTCCAGCACGCAGTATTCCGAATCTGTGAATCGTCCGCCTCGCCCCAAGTTGCGAGCTATGCCACCGATCATGAAGCCGGGGTTCAGCCCTTGGTCCTCCAACAGCCAAGCAAGCATGGACGTCGTCGTTGTCTTTCCATGCGTTCCCGTCACCACAAAGTTCCTCTTGCCCCACAGAAAAAACTCCTTCATCGCCTCCGGCAAGCTCATGTAACGCAATCCGCGCTCCAGCACCGCTTCCACCTCCGGATTTCCTCGACTCAACGCATTGCCAATCACCACTAACTCCACCCCATCCTCCAAGTTTTCCGCCTTGTAACCGCTGTACACCGTGATCCCCTCTTCGGCCAAAAATGTCGACATGGGCGGGTAGACATTCTCATCCGACCCTGTCACCCTGTACCCCTTGCGTGCCATGGCAGAAGCAACTGCACCCATGGCTGTGCCACAAATGCCCAGAAAGTGGATATGTTGTACGCCGGTCATTTCTCGTTAGGCCGCAAAGGGTAGCTTATTCCCCCCTATATTGCAAGCTTTTTCCGGTATGACCCCGCCACATTTTTATCCCTCATTGCCTCAAAAACGAAGGAGCCATATCAAACGCATATCCCTTAAAATGGGTAAACATGCGAGGATAGAGCTACTTTCCGCAGATTGTCGTTCGTCTGTTAATCAGCCTGAAAAACGCCGAGGCGTTACGTGAAAGCGAAAGGCTGCCTCCTCCTCACTCCTTCGCGCCGTACTCTTGGAGGAGTTTGATGACGTCATCTTCCAGTTTTTGCTCTTTTGCGAGCTGCAGAATGGTTTTGCCGCCTTTGTTCTTGTGGTTTAAGTCAACTCCTGCTTCAATAAAAGCGGGCAGCACCTCAGCAACCTTCCATCCAGATTTTGTAGAGCAAACAAAGTTGGCGAGAAGGGAGTTACCGTTTTCATCGACTTCATTCGGATTCTCGCCTGTTTTGAAAAATGCGCGAAGGGCTTCGGTGTTGAGGTCACTGTGGTCTTTTTTTGCCCACGCCATGAGCTCCGGCTTGTACCCATGGAATTTGAGAATTTGGATGATGTCAATGTAGTCCTCGCTGAGTTTGGCGGGAAGCCAAACATCAGCGTAACGAAGACAGAGATCGTCCATGATCCGATCCGTCATGTCCTTGGGGATGCGGGCGCCGAGTTCGAGCAAGAACTTTGTCGTTTCAGGGCTTACGACCCGGAGTTCTCCGGGGGCGATTCCTTTTTCCTTGAGCAGTTTGACGACCTCCACCGCTCCTTGCTTCATGGCGAGACCCATGGCTGATTTCTCCCCGCATTTCACGGTCGGGTCCACTCCGGCATCGAGCAGTCGCCTGGCAATCTTGGGACCGTAAATGCCGTTGATCATGAGGGTGGTCCATCCGGCGGTCCAACTATCTTTCTTTCGTGCCAGCGGGTCGGCGCCGGCGTCGAGAAGCATGAGGGCCAGCTTCTCCCGTCCGGCACGGGATATATCCGAGCGCAGCGCATCCCGAGCTAGGATGTCCTTGGGCACGTCAGCCCCCGCCTTGATCAGCAGCTCTACCATGAGCAGGATGTCCGCTTCCGCTTTCTTGCTCTCGCGGAGGTAGAGAGGGGCTCCTTCGTAGAACGCACCGCAAACGGCGTAATAGATGACGCCATTTCCCGCAGAATCTTTGACATGCACATCGGCCCCGGCATCCAGTAGGCGTCTCACAATCTCGGTGCGGTGTGTAGCATTTTTCCGCGTTACGGAACTTAAGAGCAAGCCCACGGAGCCCGAGGTGTGTAGTGTAACTTTTTCCTCCACATCCAAGGAATTGGCGGCTGCCATCAACGGAGTCATGCCGTAGGGTTCTTCTTGACCATCTCTTACTTTTTTGCCCGGCGTATTGGGGTCCGCTCCGTGAGCAAGGAGCAGTTGCACATCCGTAAGGTCCACTCGGTTCGCTGCTTGATGAAGAAGCGTTGCATTAACTTTGTATTGCAGCCTTGTGTAGTCGCATGGACTCATTCTCACAGGCAATGTGTTCACATCGGCTTTGGTTCCGGCGTCAATGAGAGCGAGGACAAAGTCTGCGCTTTGGTCGGAGTACTCCTTCAGAATTTTATCTGGATCCTGGAGCGTTGCGCCCGCCTTGAGGAGTGTTCGCAGCATGGCCCCATCGCCCTTGTTGATGACCGCCTCCATGAGTTTTTCGTTCTTGGCATCCAGTCCGGCGTCCAAGAGAGCTTGCAGCGTTTTCGCATCGGAGATGGAGGGAAATATATCCTGGTTTTGGAGCAGAGACGGATCCTGTTTCAGGAGCGCAAGCGCGATTTCTTTTTGCTTCAACTGAAGCGCGATCCTCATCTGAAGCGCGAGTTCGACAATATCCGTCTTCACCCCGAGCGCGCGGAGGAGTTGCAGCTGTTCCGTTTTCACGCTGGAGAGATTTTCCGGGAAAGAGAATTTACGCGCGCCGATGCGGTAAAGCAGGGCGAGTGTCATCGGGTCTTCCTGAAAATGCTCCATTTTCCATTCCTTATTTTTCAGCTTGCTGAGGTCCTCTGCCTTTGCCCCACGCAGCTGAAGAATCGCATCCTCACCTGAAGAAAGTCCGTTCCCAATTTTGCCCGGAGTAATGCCCCAATATGCATACATATCCCGCGCTTCCTGGCGGCTCAGCGGCTGCTTTTCCTTCTCGAGCGCCGTCAGGAATTCGCGCATGTCCCCGTGGGCCACGCTGCCCGCCGTCTTTCCCTTCTTGCTCTTGATGGAGGCATCCGCGCTTTTCGCCACAAGCCAGCAGACGGCGAGGCGGTTGTTCTGCGCGGCGGCATGCATGAGGGCGGTTTGGCCTTGCTTGTCCGTGGCGTTGATATCACCGCCTTTTTCAATGGCCTTGAGTTTTTGGAGCAGGGAGGCTGCCTCCTTCTGTTCCTTGCTGAGCTTGGCGCCCTTTGCCTGCTTCCCCGTACCCGCCGGGAAGAGGAGTTCCACCCCTTGCTGCGGGACTGCCGCTGTTTCCTTTTCCTGACCGCTCGCCATGCCCAGACCCATCAGCGCGATGGTGAGCACAGATGCGATAAAACACTTACAACAAGCTAATAACAAATACGGGGGGGGTAACGGCGATGTTCATGATAGTGAGTGATATGTGCGAAACTGCGCACAGTGTACCTGTTACAGGAGAGAAAAGCAAGACAAAAGTCACACGTGCCCCAATAAAATCTTCTCTGAACTCATTCAACCCATTTCTTCGCGTGTGGAATGCGAGACACACCTCTTGCCTCCGCGCAACGCGCGCTCGCTTTGCAAATCGTATCGTAAATGGTTTGCGTGTTGGGATTGCTTCTTCTTGGGACGGGTGCGTCTTTTGCGGAGACAATCAGGGCAGGGAGCAGTTGTGCTTCTTGAAGATTTGCTCGTAGATCGGGAACTTCTTGAAACTCTTTTTGAAATTCTCGATGGCTTTGGCATCCTCCGCGTTCTTCGGGTCGAGCTTTGCTCCCACTTCAAGCAGGGCCTCCAGGACAGGAGCCTTGTCTTTTTGAGAACTTTCAGAAGGATGATTGGTTCTAACGAATTCATCGAGAGACGTCTTGCCCGACTTGTTGCGGGCGTTCACATCTACACCGGCTTTTACCAGCGTGCGGATAATGTCGGCGTCGATCCTGCTGAAACTATAAGTAATTTGAGTCTCCACGGCGGCGTGAATTGTTGTGTTGCCTGCTTTATCAACTATTTTAGGGTCGGCGCCGGATTGAAGCAAAAAGTCAAGCATGGGTTTTGACCTGACGCGGAAAATAGGAGTCTCTCCATCCTGATCTTTGCTATTGACATCCAGCCCGGCTTTCAGGAGCTCACGGGCAACGTCAATGGCAGACGGATCCTTAGATCTGGGCAGGGCCTGAACTCTGGTCACGAGCTGAAGCAGGGTGTGGTTCCTCATATCCTTCGCCTTGACATCCGCACCGGCGGCAACTGCTGCCTTGTACAAATCCAGGGTGAGTTTTTTCCCGTGGGTAGCCGCGATGCTGAGTAGGGGCGTGTAACCCCATTTATCCCGAGCATTGATGTCGAACCCGGCCTTCACGAGGCATTGCAGGATTTGGACGTCCTGCACCTCAAAGAGGATAGTTTTTGAGTTTTCATCAGTGGCTTTGGGGTCGGCTCCCAGGGCAATCAACTTTTCTAAAATGGGGCAGAAGGCATCTCCTTTTACATCATCCGGGATTTCCAATGTGGTAAGCGCGTCGGTTGGCAATTTGGCGCTGCTTTCGTTGAGGGCATCGAGTATCGAGAGGTAGGCAGCGAGCTGGTCGCGCAGGGGCATGTCATCGCATGTTCTTGGAAAACGAGAGAGGGCGAGAGCTGCCGCCCAGGTGTCTGCATCCACCTTAGCCCCGGCTTTGATCAGGGCGCGGATGACATCCGGCAAGAAGCGCATGCGTTGGATACGGGCACGGAAATTCGGGGTGATGGTGCGATCGGAGGTCATAAAGGGACCACCACCGTCCGCAGCGTCTAAATAGTCTTTGAAAGAAGAGAAAATTTGCCGGATGGTGGGGGTTTTGCAAGCATCGGGTTTTGCGCCGGCAGCTAAGAGCTCTTTCATCACGTCGAGTCGTCCATCGTACGCAGCGGCATC
>CANRNS010000010.1 GCA_947632055.1 uncultured Akkermansia sp. | reverse complement strand
GAATTGGCGCAGGCCTCGCCAACCAATTCGAGCGCTGTGCTGCAAGCTCCCCATTTCTTGCGCATTCTATCACACCGGGCAGTCATGTCAAGCTGTGCTCAATGCGGTTCATGGCAACCGCATGAGGAAACAGGTCGGTTATCACATTTTCGAAGGAACCGATCACACAATGGTTTTGGGTAACATGTTGCGACGTCATTCTGCTTGCCAGTGTGCAGCAAGACGTGTACAATAACGGCGCTGTGCGCGCCTGCGATTTTAATACTCGACCTTTTATCCTCTTTTGGGAGCTGACGCGTGCGTGCTCGTTGGCGTGTCGGCATTGCCGCGCCGTAGCCCAGCCGCACCCACACCCGCAGGAACTCACCGGCGAGGAAGCGTTGCGTCTGTTAGGGGAGATAAGCGAGCTCAACCCGATGATGTTGGTGCTCACCGGGGGCGATCCGATGATGCGTCGCGACCTGTTGGAGATCATTCGTACGGCAGCAGGGGCCGGGCTGCATGTTGCTCTGAGTCCGGCGGCCACGCCGCGTCTGTTGCATGCGGACTTTCACGCGTTGAAGGAAGCCGGAGTTCGCAGCTTGAGCCTAAGTTTAGATGGCGCCAGGGCTGAGACACATGACCGATTTCGCGGCGTGCCACATACTTTTGAACGCACCTTGCAGGCGGCGCAGCTCGCCAAACAGGCAGGTATCATGCTCCAGATGAATACAACTCTTTCACGCGCGACAGTGCCAGAATTTGATGCATTTGTAGAGCTGATGCGTCAGGTTCAGCCAGATGTGTGGAGTCTTTTTGTGCTGGTGCCTACCGGGCGAGCGCAGGTTGTGGATTTGCCCACGGCGCAGGATTTAGAGGACATCTGGCGAAAACTTGTACGCCTGCGCGGGGATCTGCCTTTTGCGGTGAAGACTACGGAAGGACATCATTACCGCCGCGTGCTGATGCAGGAGGCTGAGAGGGGAGGTGAACCGCTGCGTCATCTTATTCCCACGCGCGACGGCAAAGGCGTGCTTTTCATTTCCCATACCGGGGAAGTGCAGCCCAGCGGGTTTTTGCCCATCACGCTCGGGAATGTGAGGACTGATCGTTTAGCCCGGCTATACCGTGAGCACCCCATCATGAAAAAACTGCGGGATGACAATGCCCTGGGTGGCAAATGCGGGGAATGTGAGTTCCGGCATATATGCGGCGGGTCGCGCTCCCGGGCCTACGGACTCACTGGTGATGCCTTTGCTGCCGAGCCGCTTTGCAGTTACCAGCCCGAGAAACACCAGGAGCCACACATGATGCCATGATCAACATATCTCGACTATGGAGCGGCATTGAGCAGCCCGCCGATCACCTGCGTTACGGATTGCAGGACGCTGCCGGCTGTGCGCCTGCATCCTCCCGCGCTCGCAAGCCCATTGTGGTGTGGAATATCACGCGAACGTGCAATTTGCGTTGTGTGCATTGCTATGCCGATGCTCACGCGAAGACGTACCCCGGGGAGCTGACGCTGGAGCAATGCAATGCCGTGATAGACGATTTGTCGGATTATGGGGCAAGCGCGCTTCTGCTTTCCGGCGGGGAACCTTTGCTGCACCCCCATTTGCAGCACATTTTGGAGAGAGCCACAGCGCGGGGACTCAAGGTGACCATCTCAACCAACGGTACGCGTATCACCCCGGAATGGGCCAGGCGTTTCAAAGATTTTGGCGTGGCCTACGTTGGCATTTCATTGGACGGTATCGGTGCCGTGCACGATCAATTTCGTGGGGTAACCGGCGCCTTTGACGCCGCCATCCGCGGCTTCCGACTGTGTGAACAAGTCGGTCAAAAAATCGGCTTGCGCCTTACTCTCACTCGCAACAATGTGCAGAGCTTGTCCCAGATCCTGGACTATATTGAGAATGAGCGCATTCCGCGCGTGTGTTTTTACCATCTGGTGCCCACAGGACGAGGGGTGGATGTGGCGGCGCTGACGCCTGAAGAATCACGCGCTGCGCTCGATATGCTGTTGGAACGAGCTGCCGCTTGGCATGCCGCCGGCAGTACGCGGGAACTGCTCACAGTCACTCAACCGGCGGATGGAGTGTATATTTTGCTGCGCCAGATTCGGGAAGGAAAACGTGAAGCCGCTGCGCAAACGCTCCGTCTGCTCACGTGGAACGGAGGCGGGGCAAATAGTTCCGGTCGAGGTATTGCTAACATTGATACTCAAGGTAATATCCATCCTGATCAATTTTGGCAGCAAGTCACTCTTGGCAATGTCAAAAAGGAGCCTCTGTCACGCGTATGGGAAGCTTCTCTCTCCCCCAGTGCCGCGCAACTGCGTGAGTTGCGTGGCAGTGATGAACCTGACGAACGCCAGAGAAGGCTCAGTGGCCCGTGCGCTACCTGTCGGCATTTTGCTCTTTGCGGCGGGGGATATCGCACGCGCGCCGCTATCGCCAATGGCCATTGGTTTGGCAGTGATCCTTCCTGTTATCTAACTGATGAAGAACGTCAAACGCCAATTTCGGCGGGAGATGTGGCGACAGAATGAGGGGCCCAATATACTAACTGTGCGTCTCGGCACGCGGGATGGCGGCATCCGCCTGGGTCATTTGGCCAAGTACCCGTCGGTACTCCATGGGGAAGACCTTGACAAAGTTGGGGAGGGCATTCTCAAAGTCGGCCAGGATGTCGCGAGCACGCTGGGAACCGGTTGCACGGGCGTGCTCTCCAATGAGCGCGCGGAGACGTTTGATATCCTCCGGGTCAGAGACGGGATCGAGGTCAATCATATCGAGGTTGCAGTAGCGGTCAAAGAGGTGTTGTTCGTCCCAGACGTAGGCGATGCCGCCACTCATACCGGCGCCAAAGTTGTGACCTGTTGGGCCGAGCACGACAACACACCCGCCGGTCATATATTCACAGCAGTGGTCGCCTGTGCCCTCCACCACAGCACAGGCGCCGGAGTTGCGCACGGCAAAACGTTCTCCCACTTGTCCGCGAATGAACATTTTGCCACTCGTAGCGCCGTAGAGAAGCACGTTACCCGCAATGACGTTGTTTCCCGGCACATAGGGACTCTCCGGGAAAGGTGTGAGGATGATTTTACCTCCCGACAGCCCTTTTCCGACATAATCATTGGCTTGACCATGAAGTAATAAAGTGATGCCATGTGCAAGGAAAGCGCCAAAGCTTTGTCCTGCCGTGCCGTCCAGCTCGACTGTCAGCGTATCATCTGGCAGACCGGCGTGCCCGTACTTGGAGGCAATGTGGTAGGAGAGGCGGGTACCAACAGCCCGCTCCGTGTTGCGGATGGTAGTCCGGATTTTTACCGGCATGCCTTCGTTGAGAGCCGGCGCGGCTTCATCCATCAGGGAATCATCGAAAGTTGGGCAGACATTCGTCGTGTGCGCTGCTCCGGATACGTGGAGCGACTCAGAACGCAGAATGCGCGAAAAATCAAGATGTTGCGTCTTCCAGAAGTCAATCGCGCGATTGACGCGCAACAGGTCGGCTCGTCCCACGGCATCGTCCAGCCGACGCAATCCCAGAGCCGCTAAGTATTCGCGTACTTCGCGTGCAACGAAACGCATGAAGGACACGATGTACTCTGGCTTCCCTCGGAAGCGTTTGCGCAATTCGGGGTCCTGAGTTGCCACCCCCACGGGACAGGTGTTTTTATTGCACACGCGCGCCATGATACAGCCGAGCGCAATGAGCATGGAGGTGGCAAAGCCGTATTCTTCCGCTCCGAGCAATGTGGCGATGATCACATCACGACCATTCTTGATGAGGCCGTCTACTTGCAGGCGTACTTTATCACGCAATCCATTGAGGACAAGTGTTTGGTGCGCTTCAGCAACGCCGAGCTCCCAAGGCATCCCGGCATATTTGACGGAGGTCAGCGGCGAGGCGCCTGTGCCGCCATCGTGTCCGGAAATGAGCACCATATCTGCTCCACCTTTCGCGACACCAGCGGCCACTGTCCCTACACCGAGTTCAGAGACGAGCTTCACACTCACGCGAGCATGCGGATTGGCATTGCGGAGGTCGAAAATCAGTTCTGCCAAATCTTCAATGGAATAAATATCGTGGTGCGGTGGCGGTGAGATGAGTGTGACTCCCGGCGTCGAGTGTCGGACACGGGCAATTTCTTCGTTGACCTTGCCACCTGGGAGTTGACCACCCTCACCCGGTTTAGCCCCTTGAGCCACCTTAATTTGCAACTCATTTGCATGAGCAAGGTATTCAGCAGTTACCCCGAAACGTCCGCTCGCTATTTGTTTCACGGCGGAGCAACGGTTTTCGCCATCCGCTTGGGGAGTGTAACGGGCGGGGTCCTCGCCTCCTTCGCCACAGTTGCTCATAGCGCCGATACGGTTCATCGCAACGGCAATCATTTCATGCGCTTCCTTGGAGATAGCGCCAAAACTCATGGCGCCGGAGACGAAACGTCGCATGATGCTTTCTTCACTTTCCACTTCTTCCAATGGAACAGGATGGGTCTCAGCGAAATCCAGCAGACCGCGCAGCGTGCAGCGCGTCTCCGCGTTCTCATTGACAATTTCAGAAAACACCTTGAATTGCGCATAGTCATCATTCCTCAGCGCTTTCTGGAATTGCCCGATCACTTTGGATGTCCAAATGTGCTTTTCACCACCCTTTTTCCACTTGTAGAGGCCGGCATTTTCGAGCTGGTCCTGAGGCTCAAAGATGAGTCCTTTGGCGCGGTGGAGGCGTTCGACAGCTTCGCGAGCAATTTCAGAGAGGCCGATGCCGCCGATGCGTGAAGCCGTTCCAGGGAAGAAACGAGAGACGACGTCTTCTCCAAGGCCAATGGCCTCGAAGATTTGAGCGCCGCGGTAGGAGCGCAGGGTGGATATTCCCATCTTGCTCATGGTCTTAAGCAGGCCAAAATCCACCGCCTCCAAGTAGTTTTCCAAGGCTTTGGTGGCAGAGACGGATGGAGAGAGTTTGCCGGTTTGAGCCAGCTGCACGAGCGTACTCATGGCTAGCCAGGGACATACGGCCGTGGCGCCGTAGCCAAGCAACAGCGCAATGTGCATCACTTGCCGCGCTTCTCCTGTTTCGGCAATAACCCCCGTGCCCGTGCGCACCCCCATTTCACGCAATTTACCATTCACCGCGGCTACGGCCAGCAGGCTGGGAATGGGAGCCTCGTTGCCGGAGAGTTCACGGTCGGAGAGAATGATGATACGGTAGCCACGGGCAATTGCCTGCTCAGTTTGCTTTTCAAGCTCACTGATAGCCTCTTGGAGCCCTGATGGAGAGAGGGAAGAAAAGCCGGTGGAGAGTGTGATGCAGCGAAAATCTTCTTCTTTGTTGCTTTTCAGAGCTTCCAAATCACTCAGTGTCAAGACAGGACGCGCCAACTTGATAATGCGCGCCATCTGCGGAGTCTCATCTAAGATATTGGCAGGGTTGCCAATAAAGGTGGTGAGAGACATCACGAGCTGTTCTCGGATGGGATCGATGGGCGGGTTGGTAACTTGGGCGAACTGCTGTTTGAAATAGTCGAAAAGCAACTGCGGTCGTTCTGAGAGTACAGCGAGCGCAGCATCATTACCCATGGCATACACAGCATCATGTGCGGTGTCGGCCATGGGAAGAAGGAAGTGTTCCACTTCATCTGCCGTATAGCCAAAGAGGGTCTGGGAAAACTGGATGCGACCGGGGTTGACATGCGGAGCATCCACACTGTCAAAAATACCGTGAATCTTGATGCGATTTTCCTGACACCATCGACGATAGGGTCGCAGACGCGCCACTTGAGTTTTTATCTCGGCGCTGTATGAGATGCGTTTTGTGGCGAAGTCAATCCATACGATATCGCCGGGCTTCAGACTACCGCGTTTCACGACCTTGGCCGGGTCGGTGTCGAGCACGCCAGCCTCGCTTGCGAGCACAAAAAGGCCTTCGTCACTCAGCTCGTAGCGGGCGGGGCGCAGACCATTGCGGTCCAAAATAGCGCCTGCCCCCAGACCATTGGAAAAGCACACAGCCGCCGGACCATCCCACGGAGCCATAAAGCCAGAGTGAAAATCGTAGAAGCCCCGGAGGTCCTCCCCGATGAAATAGCGAGAGCCAAATGCTTGTGGAATGAGCATCATCATGCTGTGCGGCAGACTGCGTCCGGCGCTTGTCAGCAATTCCAGAGCATTATCCAGGCAGGCAGAGTCGCTCTGTCCCGATGGGATGATGGGCAGCAACTTTTTAATGTCATCGCCGAAGAGGGGACTGGACAAGCTGTGTTCACATGCGCTCATCTGGTTCAGATTGCCCCGCAGGGTGTTCACCTCGCCGTTGTGGGCGAGGTAGCGGAAGGGGTGAGCGAGCGGCCAGCTTGGAAATGTGTTAGTGGAGTAGCGTTGGTGGACAATAGCAAGGGCGCTTTTGAAGAGCGGGTGGGCTAAGTCTTTGTAAAAGAGGGGAAGCTGCGGTGCAAGCAGCAGCCCTTTGTACACGATGGTGCGTGCCGAGAGCGATACCACATAAAAGCGGTCGCCTAGCTCCGGCATAGTCTCTGCCACGCATTTTTCCATGACACGGCGCAGAATGTAGAGGCGCCGCTCAGTGGCATCCCCATCGTGGCAGGGCGCTGCAAAGAAAAATTGCTCAATATACGGAGCGCACTCGCGCGCAGTGCGGCCAATGGCGTCTTCATCCACCGGCACTGCACGACGCCCCAGCATCGTGATACCCTCGGCAGAGGCAGCGGCCTGGATCTGTTCGCAACAGGCGCTGCGCAAAGCCTCGTCCTTCGGCAGGAAAAACATTCCTACCGCGTAGTTGCCCGCCTCCGGCAATGGAAAGGCGCATTGCTCAGAGAAGAACTCATGCGGAATTTGTAAGAGCATGCCTGCGCCGTCACCGGTATTCGGGTCACTCCCGGCAGCGCCGCGATGGAGCAAACGCTCCAAGATTGCAATGCCCTTTTCCACGATATCATGGGAAGCCACGGCATGCGTGTCCACGACCATACCAACTCCGCAGGCGTCATGCTCCAGCGAGGGACTGTAGAGTCCCTGCTCCTGCGGTAAATACGAGCTAGTTCTCACGGTGCTGTCATCATTTAACGAATTGTCGGCTCCACAGCTTAGCCGGGGCGCATTGTAGCACAGGGAGCACGCGATTGCAACCCCCTATTTTCTGCTTAAAACTCTTTGCGCGCCAAAAGCCACGCGGCGAGCAACAAATGCAACAGCATGTAGGCCAGAGCAATGAGCGCCAGCTCGCCCAGCAAGGTGGGTGGCGCCACTTCGCCGGCAGCCGTAGCATCCGTGAGTGAAAAGAGGGAAAAATCTGGGATGAGTAGGGCAAAAACTCGCTGCGTCCACTGCATGCCTGAGTTCGTTCCGATACTTCCAGCGGCGATGATCCCTTGAAACAGTTGCCCCTGGAACATGCCGATAAAGTAAGCGCCGAGCGAAATCACAATGCTTACAATAGTGCCGCTCGTGACGCTGGAGATCAGCAACGTCAGTGTACTCAGCACCGCAAGGCCGAGGAACATGGCAAAGATGCCTGCCTGGGTTGGTGATGGATCACCGGCAGCACGCACTTGTCGCAAGTACGGCTCCATATCACCCGATGAAAAACCGGCGGCAGCAAGCTGATGACGCACCTGCGCTTCAATTCCTGGTTCGCGTAGTTGCATGAGCAGCGCCATCAGCCCATCCATGACCAGCAGCATCACAGCCAATAGGGCGATCACTCCCAGCGCCTTGCCTGCCAAATAATCAAAACGCGGCACTGGTTTGCAGAGGATGGTGTAGAGGATACGATCTTCGGCGTCGCGGGGAATGAGCAAGGCTGTGGCAGCGACGCAAAAGATCATGCCAAAGAGGCGCATGCAGCCGGTAGCCACATCTTGAATGAGCTGCAATTGTCCAACCCCGGCAAACTCCACACCCAGATTTTGCTGGTAGGGCAAAAATTGCAGCGCCAAAAAGCCCACCGCAAAAAGCGCCAATACAATGAAAAGCCTCATGCGTACCAATTGGGTGAACGTCACCCCGGCAACCGCAGCGATGCGGCCCGGTGCATGCAGCATGTGGCTTACGAGAGCAGGCATGTGCTATTTGCGCGCAGCTTTTTCGCCCTCGTCAATGAGTCGCCAGAAGGACCGGGATTCGCTGAGGCGCTGGTCCTCTGATCCGCCCATGCCGGAACGGAAAAGAAAATCGCGCAGCGAGTTGGTGTGCAGCACACGCTGCACCACCACCTTATCATCCTCCATAATGAAATAAATGCGGTAGTCTTTGCAACGGTAGCGGAAGATGCGGCGACCGTCTCGCTCCACGACGCCAAAGGGGGCATCTTTTGCCTGACCGTCCTTCATTTTCTCGCCATCCACTTGAAAACTATTGATGAGCTCGAGCTGGTCCAGCGTGGGAATAGCTGAGAGCTCGGATGCGCTAATCTCATTGAATACGATCTGATGCACGCGTGCATTGTAGCATTCTGCGAGCCTGCCCTGCAAGTCTAAAAAATGTCTGTCGTTGCGACCGCAATCGGACAAAAATGAGAACACCGAACGGGGAAAAGCGGGCATGAGATTGATCGTTTGGACAAAAATAGCGTACCATCATGTCTGTATGGTGAACACAGACAGTGAACAAGAAGGTATTGCGAACATCATTGAGGCTCGCAAAAAGTACAAAATGCTGCGCACTCGCGAGGAGCGTACTGCTTTTATCACGAAAGGAACAAGAATATTCAAGTACAAGCGCTAATATGTCATCTTGCCCTCCCTCGGCGGCATCCTTTGCAAATGCTTCCTGAAAATATCAAAAACGGTGATGGTCAAACGTCGCTGAACACTTCGGCGCTCTATTTTTTTTGTCCGATTACGGCGCCCCTGTCAGAAGAGATTTGATATATATTGATATGTTCAATTTCCCTATTGTCAATGGGTCATAGGCGGCACGCAAATCGCAAATGGTAAATGACTTGTTAAATGTGTTCGTCCTCTGTCCGGATTTAGCCTTGACTTGGAAGAAGAGAGGGATAAAAATGAAAGAGTGATGAAGCAGAGTACGAGGATTGTAGCAATCATGGCCCTTGTGGGGGGGGCAGCAGGACAGGAGAAGGTCAATCCCTATCCTTTGCCACCGGCTCCTGAACCACAGAAGGTAGAGCAGGTGCAAGCTTCTCCCAATTCCATGATGTCGAAGGTCCAACAAACTTCAGGAGGGGAGCCTTCTGCCGCCGATAAAGAGGGGGAGCAACGTGGTAAGCAACTTATGCAACAGGTGAAAGTTGACGCGGATGGTGAAAGAAAGGAGGGTCAAGGAGAGTCTGCCGAGAATGGCAAGGATGTGGCAGAAGCGTACCGCGGCATCGTCAAGATCGAGGTAGCAAATCGGGTTCCAGATTACGGCACACCATGGAATAGTGGGCAATTCGGACGTGGTAATGGGACAGGGTTTATGGTGGCGCCGGGGTTGTTTATGACAAATGCGCATGTGGTGGCAAACGCGCAGCGTATTTACGTGTCGCCTTATGCGGATGCACGTAAGATCCCAGCGAAGGTGAAGCATGTGGCGCATGACGCTGATTTGGCTCTGGTAGAGGTGGCAGACACTACGGCGTTCAAAGATGTGCCGTATTTAGAGTTCAGCAAAAGAATGCCACAGTTGGAGGACGAGGTGCGTGCAATAGGGTACCCCATAGGTGGAGACAGGTTATCGGTGACACGTGGCATTATTTCACGCATTGATACAATACCCTACGCACATCCGCAGAATGAATCCCACTTGATTATGCAGATAGACGCGGCAGTCAATCCCGGTAATAGTGGAGGTCCCGTGTTAATGGATGACAAGGTGGTGGGGGTAGCATTCCAGGGGTTGAGACAGGCAAACTCTACTGGCTACATGATACCGTTGCCGGTGATAAAGAGGTTTTTAAAGGATGTGGAAGATGGGCATTACGATCGTTACGTGGAGATAGGGGCAGAGTTTTTCACGATGGAGAACGCAGCCATGCGCAAGCATTACAATCTTGCAGATGATGCCATGGGGGCGTTAGTGGGGGATGTGGTACGAGGTGGCAGCTGTGATGGAAAATTGGAGGTGGGGGATGTGGTACTCGAAGTAAATGGTCATCCTGTGGACAGCTCAGCGATGATTGAATTAGATGGACAACGAGTCAAGCTTGAAGAAATAGCTGAGCGTGCATTCCGTGGGGATGAGCTCAGCTTTCGAATCTTGCGCGATGGCAAGGAAATGCACGTGCAGATCAATCCGGAGCCTCTTCCGGCCAACGATATTATGGGGAGGGAGTATGACCGCATGCCGCGTTACGTGCAATTTGCCGGGTTAGTTTTTCAGCCACTGCAGATTGATGTTATCAGTGCGCATCGGATGGAGCCGAATGATTTTATTGTGGAAATGGATGATTTTATCCGCCGAGGCGGTTCGCAAAAAAAACAGGATATCGTGGTGATGACCCACGTGCTCAAAGATGAGGTGAACGCAAAGTTTGAGTCCTATGGTAGCGGAATAGTTACCAAAGTGAATGGGGTGGAGGTGAAGGGGCTTCGGCATTTATACAGTTTGCTTTACCCTGAAAATGGGGAGAGGAAAAATGACTACAGCGTCATTGAGTTCAAGAATGCGGAGCGTCCCTTTGTCGTGGAAAATTCAGCGCTGCCAGCAGCTCATGAGCGTGTGCGTGCTCTGTACAATATGCCTCAGAATGCCTACTTGGATTAATGTAGAAAGAATCCGTAGTTATGAATACAAAAGGAAAAATCCTATGTGCAGCGGTTGTGGCGGCATCAATGGTTATTGGTGCGTGCAAACCTACGCCACGCACGGCGAATGATCATTCCCATCAACAGGAAAAGTCCGCCGCTCAACCGAATCCCGAGCAGCACTCCGTTCCAACAAACGTTCCCTCGGCTTCCCAAAAATCAGCAGGGCTGCTTAGGGTGGATGCCGTAAGCAGGGCATATAACCCGTTACGCCCGTGGGAAATGGGCGAGGATCAGACCAGTACCTCCATGGGGGTGTACTTGGGTCAGGGTCGTGTGTTGACCACAGCAGGTAAATTGCCGACTGCGACGTATGTGGAGCTGAGTTTGCCGGATAAGACACAGGCGGTACCGGCTCGCGTGCAGAAAGTGGATGCAGATTTAGGGCTGGCTCTTTTGACAGTGCAGCATGAGAAGGATGCGACGTTGTTTGATGCGGTGCGTGCGCACGAGGTGGGCTCTCCGATGCAGCTTGGGGATGTGGCGCAGTTGCACAGCCTTATCAATGACGTGACACCGGTGTACGCACCTGTCAAGGCAGAAAGTGCCAACACGCAGGAGATGCAAGTGCCGCTCATCACCATGCGGGCGCTTTCTCCCTTGCCGCAGGCGTTGATTCAAGGATTGCCCGTGCTCAAAGATGGACGCATCGTTGGGATGGTTATGAGCCATAGAACGAGTGAACAATCCCTCAGTGTGGTGAATGCGGAACTCATACAGCGATTCCTATTGCAGGCAGCTGACGCCGCTGGAGTGCCCGTACTTGGTGGGCAATTTATTGCGCTCAATGACCCCGTATTTCGTAAATACTTGAAGCTGGATCCTAAACAAGGAGGGCTCTATGTGAGCAAGGTGGAGCCCATGGGAGCGCTTGCGGCGGCAGGGGTTCGCGCTGGAGATGTGCTGGTGTCTGTGGAGGGGGAGGAGTTGGATGCCGTGGGAAATTGCAAGCATCCTATCTATGGGGTTATCAATGTGTCAGATATGATCCGCAGCCTTAAGCCATGTGGCGAGAAACTCACGTTGGGCATGATGCGCCATGGTGAGGCGTATAGTGCGACAGTGGCGCTGAATCGTGATGCAGTGGAAAAAACGCCCCTGCGTCGTGAAAAAGCGGGTACAGCCCCGCGCTACATCATGTGGGGAGGGTTGCTTTTTCAACCGCTCACGGCTGATTATTTGAATATGCTGGAGCAACGTGCCGGCTCCCTTCCCCTTTCTTTTGTGCGCGTGAGGGAAGGCGAAAAAAAATTGATAGAGCAGGGCATACAAGAGCCTGTTGCTCTCACCTTTGTGGTGCCGACACCGGCGACTCTGGGCTATGATACTCTGGGGTTTTGTCGGGTGACTCATGTGAACGGCGTTGAAATACAGTCCTTCAAGCACTTTGCAGATTTATTGGATGCACCCACCCCGGATGGAACTGTAAGCCTTGCGATTGATCGAGCTCCCTATACAATTTATCTAGATCGTAAGGTGGTGGAAGAGAGCAATGATGCGCTGCGACGCCGTGCCATCCATACTCTGCGACGTATTTCCGTTGAACCTCATGCAGTAGGAGGATCTGATTCGGAAAAATTGTGATATGGACGCATAAAAGCTTGATTCATAAAGTACGAGAAAACAAAAGACGCAAAGCTGACTTAAATAAGACTTGCCAGGTGGAGTAAGAGGTGTATCATTAATTGCCGCGGAGCGCAGCTACCCGTTACGCAGGGCTGTAGCTGAGTACAGACGGGGGCGTTCCGGGGCAGTATCATACACAGCATAGCGCAGTCCCGGGTTACGTATGCGGGTTCGATAGCTGTAAGAACACATAGAATCGATCATGTCAGAACATTATACGCAAGGTAGGCAGGGGCAGGGAGCCCGCAATCGCCGCCATTATCAATCCAAACGCAATTACCGTCATCGCATGCCGCGTCCAGAGGCTCCCAAGCCGTCTTTCTTGAAGCGCGTGCTTTCCTTTTTGGGCTTCGGTAAGAATCAAGGGAAAAAGGCTAAGCCTTTTAAAGGGACCAACCGCCAGCCTGTGCAGCGTGTGCGCGTCGCACAACCGCGAGGCCCGCATAGCGGTAACCCCGCCGCCGCCACCGCAAGAAAACCTCGCCGCCGTTCATTGTCTACTCCACCTACAGACAATGGGCGTCTTTATGTGGGCAATCTCTCTTTTGAAACCACGGAGCCGGAACTTGAGGATCTTTTCAAGGGTTTTGGACGCGTGCGTAGCGTGGAGATTATATACAATTCGCGCACTTATCGCAGCAAGGGGTATGCTTTTGTGGAGATGGAAGAGCTTGCGGATGCCCAACGTGCTGCAAAAGAGCTGCACGGGCAGCCATTCATGGGACGTGAACTGCGTGTGAGTGCTGCCAGTGAGAGGGCAGAACGTGAGGAAGGTGATCGTGCGGCAGAGCAAGTGGACCAG
Organism: uncultured Akkermansia sp.; assembly: GCA_947632055.1. Classification (GTDB taxonomy): domain Bacteria; phylum Verrucomicrobiota; class Verrucomicrobiia; order Verrucomicrobiales; family Akkermansiaceae; genus Akkermansia. The sequence continues at coordinate 22,772 of CANRNS010000010.1, read as the reverse complement.
TCTCAGGATGTTGAGGAGAAGAGCGCGGAGGGCATTGCGTTCAGTGAAGAGGTCGTGGTGACGCTGCCTGAGACCGTGTCTGATTCCGAGCAGCCACAGGCTTGACCCTTCTTCGGATGGGGACGCCGTCAGGCTACGGTGTTCCCTTTGCTAAACTTCCCAGCGTACATACACGATGTCGATAGCTGACAATCTTCGGGAAGTACGAGCGCGTATCGCTTTGGCGGAGGAGCGTGCGGGGAGGGCTGTGGGCAGTGTGCAGTTGCTAGCCGTGAGCAAAACATTCCCTGCTGAGGCAGCATACCAAGCTTACAATGCGGGTCAGCGACTTTTTGGCGAAAACCGGTTGCAAGAAGCATTGGAGAAGATACCGAAGCTTCCACCGGATGCGGCTTGGCATCTTATTGGCCCGCTTCAGCGCAACAAAGTCCGAAAAGCATTGGAATCCGGTGTGAAACTTATCGAGGCCGTCGAGTCATTGCGTACAGCAGAGACGATATCACGGATAAGTGGAGAGCTGGGCAAAAGTGCGAATATTTTACTGGAGGTGAATATAGATCATGAGGCGAGCAAACATGGATTTTCTCCGCAAAGACTGCGCGAGGAGTGGACTCTGCTTACAGCATTGCCACATCTGGAGATACGTGGGCTGATGTGCATCCCTGCACCGACAGTGGATGCGCAGCAGGCGCGGCCAGCTTTTGCTTCGCTGAGATTGTTGTTGGAAGAGCTGCGCGCGCGTGGTCCGTATCCTCTTTCCATTCTTTCCATGGGAATGAGCCACGACTTCGAGGTGGCCATTGAGGAAGGTTCAACCGAGGTGCGTGTGGGAAGCTTGATTTTCGGCGAGCGCTCCTATCCTGCCAATTGACCATGAGCGAGGATTTCAATGAGTTCAACAGTTGGGATTGCGGTGGCGCTGCGGCCATGTTGGCCGTTGTTCCTGCTGTGTTCTATTATGTGAACTCGGGACATGATTACATGGGTACGGCTGTGATGGTGGCAATAGCAGTGGGCGTTGGATTATTTATTTTTGTGGTGGCGCATCTCACGGGTAGTCGGATGATGAGTCGTATTCTGCAGCTCATTGGCATTTTGCTTTGCATCGGTTATTGGGTTTATGCGATGCACATGTGGAGCAATAATTCCAAATTTTCTCCACCGGATCCGGCGAGCATCCCTGCTGATACATCAACCGTTACCCATTAAAGTACGGTTTGCATTGCCAAAGTGTCGGTTTTATGGAAAATGTGGTAACGGAGATGCTGTAATTTCGGGAGAAAGATCACACGCCCCCGGATTGAGGGGGTACCCGATGCAAATTGTCGTTTTCCTTTCCCTCAAACAAACGAACAACTTTTTGACAATGAAAATGCCAGAGAGATAAAAAATCTCGACGCAGCAACAGATTGTATTCCCCTCTTTTAAGAATTGCCGTTATGTTTTTGTTTCAGTTCGTTGAGTTGTTCGAGAATATGGCGGCTGTTTATGCGTAGCCGCTGCATGCTCACGAGCAACACGAGGGAGACCAACACCAAATACGCAATAATGGCCCAGCAGAGAGCCTGAATCGTGGTAATGGTAGATTGAATGCGAGGACTGTGCACAATGCGTTCGGCGAGCATATCGGCCAATTCTCGGGCGTAGGCTCTCCCTTCCTCTTTGTACTGCTCTTTGATGTCGCCAATGCTTTTCTCCAACGAATCAACAAGCACGCGGTTGAACGTGTCAGTAGGGTTGGCATAAGCTTCATCTTCACTCGGTGCAGCGTTTTTTTGTTCTTGCTGCAGCGTAGTCTGCACAGCCTGCAACCCGGCGCGGAAAAGGTTGTTGAGAATTTGTCTGCCATCGGTATCCGCTCGAGCAGGCAAACACAGCAGAATCGCACACAGGGTAATGAGGATGCAGCGCATAGAGCTCAGGTTGATTAATAGTGACCGCCCCGCGGTCCGTTAGTCCAGCGCCAGGCGGTTTCAACGATTTGCTCAGCATGAGTGTAATGCGGTTTCCAGCCGAGCACCTCCTGTGCCTTGCGAGAATCGGCAATGAGGTAGGGTGGGTCGCCTTCGCGGCGTGGCCCGTAGGTTACCGGAGCTTTTTTCCCGGTCACCTTTTCCGCGGCATCAATGATTTCCTTGACCGACAGTCCTTTTCCAGTACCTAAGTTAAAGCTGTTCGTATCGCCGCCCTTCATCAGGTAATCCAGGGCGCGCAGATGGGCATCCGCTAAATCATCAACATGCACGTAATCGCGTACGCAAGTGCCATCTGGTGTGTTGTAATCCGTACCGAATACAGTGATGCCATCGCATTCGCCTTTAATGGCCATCAGAATGCGTGGAATGAGGTGCGTTTCGGGCTCGTGATCCTCGCCGATGACGGCATCCTCGGAAGCGCCGGAGGCGTTGAAATAACGAAGGAACACCGCCTTGAGTCCATACGCTTGCTCGCAATCGCGGCATACGCGTTCCAGCATGAGCTTGGAAGCGCCGTAAGGATTGATAGGAGCTTTAGTTGCCGCTTCGGGGATGGGCATTTCCTCCGGTATACCGAATACGGCTGCGGTGGATGAGAAGACGAAACGTTTGGTGCCTGCCTGAATCATGGCGCGCAGCAGGGTGAGCGGCTTGGCAATATTGTTCTCGTAATACTTGAGCGGGTTTTTCACAGACTCACCCACTTGAATGAAAGCGGCAAAGTGCACTACGGCATCAAAATGTCCCTCTGCCAGCAACGGGTACACCACCGAGGCATCACCTAGGTCGCCCTTCACCAGTTTGACGCTTGGATCCACAAGCGCCGCCGGGTGCCCGTAGATCATGCTGTCAAGCACAGTCACTTCCGCTCCGGTACGTACAAGTTGGCGTACAGTGTGAGATCCGATATATCCGGCTCCGCCGGTCACTAATATTTTCATTGTTGTTGAGATTAGTTTGTATGAAATTTGTTTACGCGTTTGCGTGTATGTCCAGCAGAAGTTGCTCCAGTTTGCGGATGTCTGCCGAGAAGCGGCGTATGCCTTCGGCTGTTTTTTCCGTGGCCATGGCATCCTCGTTCATCAAGAAACGGAAGTTTTTTTCATCTGCCGGCACACGTGGAATGTCCATCGTGGCAGATATTGTAGGCGTAAGCTCGCAATGCACCGCTCCTTGTCCGGATGCCAACTCTCCGAGAAGGGCTGGTGAAATGGTGAGCAAATCACAGCCCGCCAGCGCTAGAATTTCCCCGGTGTTGCGGAAAGATGCTCCCATAATTTGCACCGGGTAGCCATGCTTCTTGTAGAAGTGGTATATAGAGCGCACAGAAAGCACGCCCGGATCTGTCTGTGCCGTGTAGCTCTCGCCTGTGCTCTTGGTGTACCAATCCAAAATTCGTCCCACAAAGGGAGAAATCAGCCGAACCCCGGCTTCAGCACAGGCCACGGCTTGAACCAAGCTGAAGAGCAAAGTCAGATTGCAGTGTATCCCTTCTTTTTCCAGAAGTTTTGCCGCTTGTATCCCTTCCCATGTCGCGGCTATTTTGATAAGTATGCGTTCTCTGTCCACTCCCGCCTTTTCGTAGAGTGAGATGATGTCATGCGCCTTTGCCACTGTTCCCGCCGTATCAAAAGACAGCCGAGCATCCACCTCGCTTGAGACGCGTCCCGGAACGCGCTTAAGAATTTCGAGCCCAAATGCCACAATCACTCGGTCCATCAGCTCTCCTGCTAAGGCTTCACCTGTCAGCAGATCGAGCCCGCTCCCCGCCACGGCTTCCTCCAATATGGGTCGGTACTCGGGTTCTCGGGCTGCATTGAGGATGAGTGAGGGATTTGTCGTTGCATCCTGCGGAGTATAACGAGCTATTTGAGTAAAGTCACTAGTGTCAGCCACCACTGTGGTATATTGTTTGAGCTGAGTCAGGAGAGTGTCCATATCAATGTTCTCGTGCATCTTAACGCAAAATTCGCATTCCGGCAAGCTTTTATCCAACCACGACTACAACACATTTTGCCGAGCACCGTCACGTATGTAGCCAGCCGTATTTCATTCTGGTCGACATTCCCATACCTGGCCTGTGTTTCGCCCACCTATTGCTCATGCCGTGGATGGGAGGAAATAACGCAGAGTGTTTTAATGTAAAGTATAATTTTGCGTATCGTATTTTTGATGGAATAAAAGCGATGACGCCAATAAAGGAGACTCCATCGGCAGGTGTTTCGAGGTTTGACTTTGCGTGAGCAGGTGGGGCTGTCGATAACACTGGCGATATTTTTAACGATTTCGATGAGAGACGGGTGCGTGGCAATGGTGACAAGCCTGTGGCGTATGATGGCGTCTACGATTGCTCCATCGGCAGGTAGATAGAAGCTGGAGAGATCTTTGTAAAGTTCAGCTGCTCCGTGGCGTGTGTAGAGAAATCCTTCAGTTCCACAACCTATGTTTTTTGCATAGACAGGGCGAATGATGCTATTTCTACGGCGCAGGAGAAGAGGAAAACTCTTGCCGTTATCGCGAATTCCAAGTTTGACGATGTCCCACGCAGACATTTCCTCGGTTAAGTAGCGAATACCTTCTTTAAAGTGAGGGAGAAATCGTGTATCGTCTTCGAGGATGATCGCATAGTCATCATCACTCGCCAAAAATGTTCCCAAGGCCTTACGATGACTCAAAACGCAGGCTATTTCATTGGGTATCATGTCATAGTTGAAATAACGATGCAATTTTGCTGCATCGTATCTCGCCGTGTCTTCAGGTGTTAAATCTTCGCCGGATATTGCTTCTACGTATTCTAGCTCAATATTCTGTTTTTTTGCTTCCGCGTCCATCCTCTTTCGCCGTTCGACGTCTTTCTTGCGGTTGATGACGTAGATTCTTACTTGCATGCTCATCCTGTCTTGCTTGTATGTTAATGTACCTTTCTTATCTTCATTAAATTACGATAAGATGTCTGCTCCATACGACCGCCCAGCGTCAGTATATCTTTTTACCAGGGAGATGTACAGACTAATTTTTTTGCGTGCGGGCTTTTCATTAAGGTTGGCTTTTGGGCTTGCCTTTTCTTCCAATCGCGGGTTGTTGCCGTACACTGTGGTTTTGAGCGACGCGGAATGACAATGAGGACTTCACGCCAGTACCTATGAGATGGAAAGTGTTTTCATTTCCGACGCTGCATGTGTTCGTTGTATTGCGCCGCTTTTTTGGCAAGACGGCGCACCGATCCATCCAATGAAAACGAGGATGAGAGGAGTTCTCCTTGGGTGAACCACCTTAGAGCGCGGGATTCGGAGCTGATACGGAAACGTTCGTGCGGGGCACGCAGCAGGTAACGTATATCGTAGTGCCAATGCGCTGCTTCAGTTGCCGAGTGTGCCGGGATGCGGTGGATGTCCACGTCGAAAATTTGAGGATGTACAGCCACAATGCCGGAGATACCGCTTTCCTCCTCTGCCTCGCGTAAGGCCACGCGCAGCGTGTCGGCATCTCCGTCTGCGTGTCCGCCCAGTTGTAGCCATTTGCCGAGTTTGCGATGCAGCGTCAGCAACGCTTTGCTTCCATTCGAGTTGAGAAGCCAGGCAGAGCCTGTGATATGCCCTGCTGTGTGAGTGCGGGCAAAGCAGTCGGGCGCTTCCTCTACGAATTGCATGATTCTGCATGCGTAACCTGCTTGTTCCGGATGCATGCGAGCGTATTCTTCCAGCTTGCCATAAAGAGCCGCACGCTTGTCATCGGGCATGGTCATGATATCGTAGCCGAGGCAGATTAACGGCTTCGGACGCGCTCAATCTGTTCTTCGCCGCGAGAACGCAAACGCTGTGGAGTTCGGGCTTTTAAGCGCAAGATATGCTCTCCCTGCCGGGTTTGCATGCGTATGCTCCGGAAGTCTGCTTCGCTCAGTTCGTGACCTTGCCCCGCAGGGGAAGGCGTATTGACTGCGTTTACTGGGACAGCGATTTCATCCACCATCTTGAGGAAAGCGTTGCGTTTAGCCTCATCATCCGTATTTTCCTTCTGCTCATTATTTCTCGTCTTTTGGGCAGTCCGTTTATCTTCCACCGGTGAATCTTCTCGTGGTTCCGCTTCCTTCAATCGTTGTGCTTCTTCATCCGGTTTTACAGTGCTCACCAAATCGGCTCCCGGTCGCTTGTCTTTATCAACATGGGCACGTAAAAATTCTTCAAATTCTCCGTCTGGCATCGCACCACCATGCACGGCACGGTCGTACGAGCGCGCCGCTTCCGGCACCCGCCCGATTTCGGCATACAATCGCGCCATATTGTAGTGCGCATCGACTAGTTCTGGGTTGATTTTTACAGCGGCGGCATAGTGTTTAAGCGCGTGTTCATATGACCCGCTTAGGCTTTCAATATTTGCCAGGTAAAAGAAGGCTTCGGCATTGCCGGGATCGAGCTGCACTGCGCGTGAAAACATCTGCTGTGCTTCATTCATTTGCTCTAGACGGTAGTATGCTATGCCGGCCAGATAATAACCAATAGACATATTAGGAGCCAAGCGTGTGGCACGTGTCAGATAGTTGAGCGCTACGCTGTTCTTATTGTTGTATAGCAGGATGGTGCCTAAATTCACCAATCCCGGTATGTGGTCGGGCTGCATGTCATAAAGCGTCAGGTACATTTGTTCAGCAGACATATAGCGACCCTTGGCAAAGGCTTTGTTGGCGAGATCTACGAGAGTCTGTATTTCCAGATTTACGCGCACTGCTTTTCCTTGCTCATCCACGCCTTCAGCGATTTTTTGTTGAACTTGCTCAAGAAGCTTTTTCTCATTTTCGGTGAGCTCAGGTGAGCTTTGTTCCTGGAGCTGATCCAGAGCTTCCAGCGCTTCGGGCGCATTTTGGTTCTTTTTACGGTAAGCTTCAATAAGCAGGCGACGACTCTCTTCTTGCATAGCTATGGTTTTGCGCTGCTTATCTATCATCGCGCGTAACAACTTGTTTTCCTCAAGCGTGGCGGGATCTGCCACAGGCTGCTTCTCACGGGCTGCCAGGTCCGCCTCCAAATTATTGAGCTGTTCGGTAAGTTCGGAGATACGGCGGCGGTAGCCCATATTCTCATCGTAGATGTTATTGAGTTCCTCCCGCAAGCGTGTTGCTTCGCTGCGTGCTTCTTCCAGTTGGCGGGTAAGGACTTCGTTTTCGTCGCTTGCGCCGGTTTGCATAGCTTCGAGTTCCTTTATCCTGCTTTGCGCGTTTTTGAGCTGTTCCGCCAGTGTCAAATTTTGATCTAGCAGAGCTTTCGTTTTTTCGGGGCTGTTGAGTTCTACAACGGCGCGCAATTGTTCATTCTCACGAGAAAGCGTGTCGCGCTCACGAGTCACTCGCTCCAAGTTTTGCAAGGTTTCAGTGAGGCGATTTTCCAGATCGACGGATCGTTCCTCAGCTTCCTTGAGAGCAGCCTGCGAGTGGCGATATTTGCCTTCCATGTCTGCCAACTGGCGGGAGAGCGAGTCTACCACACTGTTGCCCGCCGCCCGCTCTGTAGTTACCTGAGCGAGTAGTTTTTCATAGCGTTCTTTGTATAGATTTTGCTCATTTTGTGCTGCAACCAATTTCTTTTGCACATCTTGGAAACGCGTGTTGAGTTCTGTATACGCGTGAGCCATGCGGCGGCATTCCTCTTGGGCGCGCATGAGCTCTTGGTATAGTTTGCGCTCTTCGCGGTTATAGCTCGATGGTTCGACGGATTCGTAAGCGCTGACATTACCACCCATAGGGACTTGTCGCTGGGGCAGCTCAACGGCATTTGGCTGCATCCGTCTCTCCACCGGCAGGGATTCTTGCGCTTTCTTGCGGTACGCTTGCATGTTTTCAGACAGCAGGCGCCGCCGTGTATTCACTAAGTTCGTTTTCCAATTCGGGAAGTCTCGCACGATACTCGCCAGCACTCGCTCAGCTTCCCGTCCCTTGCGTAACGCTGCATTGTAGCTTTGCTTCTCTGCCAGTATCTCCGATTCTCGGCACAATCGATATGCTGTCAAATAGGCTTCCCCAGGATCACGATATGCAGTGCTCGTTGAGCCAAGGCGGTGCACCTGCGCCTGTTGGGCGCTTATTTGCCCCCCGCATAGCGCGAATACTCCTGCTGCCATAATACAGCATCTGAGTATTCTCTTCGCTGGAGGATCATGTTTCACCTGCTCGGAAGTGAAAAAAGCCCGAGGCAGGGGAAGCCCTGCGCTCGGGAGATGGCTTTCTTTTTTCCCTTGCGCGTTTCCTCAAGCTTGAGGAGCGCTTTGTTGTTGATCTTCCGTCGGCGTGTTCTCCGTTGGTACCTGCACGAGACGCAGCGGCGTACGCGACAGCAGCTCGCCATCTAGCGTCACATCCACAGAGTACGTACCGGTTTTGGTAAAGCGCAACCCTTGGAAGTTCATCACGAGGTTGCGCGTTAAGAACGATGCTCCCTCTGGCAGCCCCACGTGCAAATCTGCCATGATTGGCATACGCTCCTTATCCAACGGTACTCCGTCTTCGTCTACGATTGTTATGCCCAGCTTGTGTTCCCCGGCATCTTCCGGTACAAGACAGAAGCGTAACGCTAGTGAACATGCGGGATGCACCACGGGGAATTGACGTGCAAATAACGTGTCAAAAGCCCCCTGTACGCATAATTTTCCTTGATAGTCGGCCGCGTAATCGCAAAGTACTGAAACCTGTGTGTCCATATCGGTATTGATTGCATTGTGCCAGCTTCCTCCTCCTCAGATACTCTGGGGAGGCATCGCTCACTTTCCTTATATCACAAATGCGCTTTCTTTCAAGTTTAAAGTGTTTTATGACATCATTTTTTTTCTTTACGCTTGACAAGGTTTTATTCGTGTGCTACGCTGTGCTCCCGCAGTTCCTCGCTGGGTGCGAGGAGTCATGCGCAATCAACATCATCTATACTATGGTCTCAATTCGTCTCAACCGCCAAGGCACCAAAAACCGTCCGTACTACAAAATTGTTGTTGTGGACAGCCATAAACGACGCGATGGTGCTTATATTGAGCAGCTCGGTACCTATGACCCGCTTGTGGAAGGAGTGAACTATTCGATTGATCTGGAAAAGGTGGACAAATGGCTCAAGACAGGCGCTAAGCCGTCTGAGACTGTTGCTTCCATCATCAAAAAGGTCCGCGCAGCACAGTAGGATTGCGTTTTTCTGCTCGTTTGCTGTTGGCCCTACGCGCTTGTTTCCTCGATCACTGCCTTCCGCGGCCGCATGCCGTGGAAGGTTTTTTATCGCTACTTTTTTGCTATGTATTGGCTTCGTTCCTTTAGTCTATACCTGGCGCCCATGGCAGGAGTGTCGGATGCCATTTTCCGTTCAATTTGCCGCGAGCTAGGGGCTGATGTAACGGAGACCGAATTTGTGTCTGCCGAAGGTGTTCTTCAAGCGTGGCAGCGCACTAAGCGCTATGTGTACATACCACAGGGAGATCATCCGGTCGGCGTGCAGTTGTTTGGCGCGCATCCGAATCGCATGGCGCAGGCTGCACGAGTGATTGTTGATGCTGTACAACCGGATTTTTTGGATATTAACGCCGGCTGTCCGGTACCCAAAGTGGTGGGACGTAACGGCGGGGCCTCTTTACTCAAGGATGTTCCTCTTTTGGCTGATATCGCCAAGGCTGTAGTGACGGAGCTGCGCAATGATTGTCCGGTGACGGTCAAGATTCGCACTGGCTGGGATGCCCAGCACATATGTGCGCCGGAGGTCTGTCGTCGTCTGGAAGATGTCGGGGTGCGTGCCATCGCTATTCATGGTCGCACCCGTGTCCAGCAGTACGGAGGTTCGGCAGATTGGGATATGATTCGCTATTGCGCTTCTCTTGTACGGATCCCGGTTATCGGCAATGGGGATATAGTCTCCCCGTACGATGTGCTGCGCGAGCGCAATTTGGGGGCCGTGGCCGGTGTGATGATCGGCCGCGCTGCCATGCATAATCCTTGGATTTTTCAGCAAGCAAAGTCTTTGCTCACCACGGGAAAACTTCCCTTAGAACCAACTGTAAAAGAACGTATTAAGTTGATTTTAAGCCATGTACAACGCACAATCACGAGCGGCATTTACGGTGATGAGGCGTGCACGATGCGAACGATGCGAGCGCGTATCCTTGCGTATTCCAAGCACATTCCTGGTTCCAAGCCGCTTCGACCTGCTCTCGCTCGGGTGTGTTGCTATGAGGAGCTCAGAGAACTTGCCGCAATTCTGCTTGCTTCCCTCAATGGAGGGTAGTATAATGCGCGCGCTATGAAGAACTACGCCGCTTGCCTGTTGCGTTACCCTGAAATGGGCATCACGCTGGATTTTTCGAAACTTCCCGATGAACAACAATCCATGGAGTCACTCGTGCAGCGTGCTTACCAACAGATGGAAGACTTGGAAAGCGGCGCTGTGGCCAACCCGGATGAAAATCGCATGGTTGGCCACTACTGGTTACGCGACAGTTCACTGGCTCCCTCGCCCGAGCTGAGGGAGAAGATCGATGCTTCGCTCGCGCAATTGAAACAGTTCGCGGCGGATGTGCACGCTGGTCGTATTGCTTCGCCGGACGGTTCTCCTTTCACTGCTTGCCTTGTCATTGGTATTGGCGGATCTGCTTTGGGACCAGAACTGGTGGCGGATGCCTTGTCGGCTCGTGGCCTCGCTATGTTTTTTTTGGATAATACGGACCCGGATGGCATGCTGCGCGTGCTCAACAAACTTCCGTTGCAGACGACGTTGGTGGTAGTGATTTCTAAGAGCGGCGGTACTCCGGAAACTCGCAATGGTATGGTTCGCACGCAGGCTTTCTTCCGCGAGCGCGGTCTCTCTTTCGCACATCAAGCAGTAGCAGTCACCGGCGTGGGTTCTCAGCTGGATCACGTAGCTCGGGAAGAAGGTTGGCTGCAGCGTTTTCCCATGGAGGATTGGGTGGGCGGTCGCACTTCTGAGACTTCAGTGGTAGGTTTGCTGCCCGCCGCCTTACAAGGGGTGGACGTGGATGCTCTCCTCGGGGGAGCCGCGCAGATGGATGCCCATACGCGTATTCGGGACACTCAACACAATGCCGCGATGCGCTTAGCGCTCGCTTGGTATACCTTGGGCGCCGGTCACGGCAGCAAGGATATGGTGGTGCTGCCGTACAAAGATAGTCTTGTTCTCTTCTCCAAGTACCTGCAACAGCTCATCATGGAATCGCTCGGTAAAGAGCTGGATCTGGATGGTGCAACTGTCCACCAAGGCATTTCTGTGTACGGCAATAAAGGGTCTACGGATCAACACGCCTATGTGCAGCAACTGCGGGATGGATTGAATAACTTTTTTGTCACTTTCATTGAGGTGCGTCGCTGCGAGGATGATACGGTCGAGGTGGAGCCAGGATTTACCGTTGGCGACTACTTGCAAGGCTTTTTGCGCGGCACCCGCAAAGCGTTGGCAGAAAAAGGGCGTCCCAGTATCACAATTTCCATCCCCACAGTGTGCGCAGCCTCTCTCGGCGCTCTCATTGCTCTTTTTGAGCGCGCCGTTGGCTTTTATGCCAGTCTTATTCATATCAATGCCTACCATCAGCCCGGGGTGCAGGCTGGTAAAAAGGCCGCTGGTTCGTTCCTGAAGCTCATGGCGCAGGTGAGCGCTAAGCTTACAGACCAGCCTGTGACAGCCGCCCAGATTGCGTCCGATTTGGGTTCTGATGAGGAGGACACCTATCATGCTCTAGTGCACTTGGCTGAAAGCGGTAGAGCGCAGCAGCGCATGGCTGATGATCCGCAGAAGGATACGTTTTGCTCCGCAAATTGAGATTTGCCGGTTACCTTGTGCAAACCATGAGAGACACTTTTACCCAAATGCTGCGTTTCGGGCTCGGTATTTTGGCGCTCGCGGGGTTGCTTTATATTTTGGATGTATTTTACTTTGCTCCGCATCGTTTGCCGCCTTGCGTGCAGGAGCAGCTTCCCCCCGGTCATATCTGCCCGGAGTCTCTTTTTTCTTCTCAAAAGGATTCTGCCGATCCTGCCAATTACAAAATTGTCTGGGTGGATGCTCGCAGTGAAAACGACTTTGAGCTTAATCACCTCATGTTCCCGGATGATCGCATGTTTCCCATTCGTCCCGGAGCTGCCATGCAACAGCTCATGGATGCCGCTATCGAGCGCCTTATGGCTGCCTATGAACGCGGTGAATGCATTGTGGTTTTCTGCACAGAGAGCTGCAACTCTTCCGATCAAGTGGCACAGGAGTTGCGCGCTTCCGGCCTAATTAAGGCGCCTGTTTATGTGCTGGAGGGTGGTTGGTCCGCGCTGCGAAAAGCCGGGCTTGCCAGTGAGTAATTATTCCTTTTCATGGGGGATTTAGGTTTCACGCGGACCAAAAAGCGCCTCATTTGCCAATTGTCGGCAGCGTTGCAGATCTTGTTTGCCGCTGGCCAGCACGGGTATGGATGATACGGCCACCAAGTATCGTGGAGCCCATAGATTGGGCAATCCGCGCTTGGCAAGTTCACTGCGTAGGAGACTGAGCACCTCGCGCTCCACGGCAGGCTCTGCATGCTCCGGAACGGCAGAAAGCAGAACGAGTGTTTCTCCTTTCTGCTCATCCATCACACCAGTGACCGTAATCATTATTTCATTCTCACTGCGAAGATTAAGGATGTCGGCGATAGCTTTCTCCACACCTTCGTGAGGTACCATTTCACCACCGATTTTGGAAAAGCGAGAGAGGCGCCCGGCCAGTGTCACAAATCCATTGAGATCCATTTGACCAATATCACCGCTTTTAAACCAACCCTCATTGAAAATGGCTTTGTTTAACTCAGGCTTATTGGTGTAGCCGTGGAAAATATTGGCTCCTTTGAGCCATATCATCCCTCGCTCGGTGAAGGGGAGGATTTTCTCATCGTCTTCCACATCAGTGATACGCACGGCAATGCCTGGCAGTAGCTGCCCAATAGTGCCGGACTTCAGGCTCGGTATGATAAAAGCCGAGCCAGGTACGCGTTCCTTGTCTGGCAAGTTCACTGAGCACACGGGAGAGGCTTCTGTAAGTCCATAACCCTCCAAAAGTTGCACTCCACAGCGCGTCATAAACTGCTTTTCCAATTCCGGCTGCAAACGCTCCGCGCCCACGATAAAGTAGCGCACGGTAGCAAAAGTATAGGCCTCAGCTCGGCGCAGCATGGCTCGGGCAAAGGTGGGTGTTGCGCAAAGCATGGTGAGCTTGTGCTTTTCGATGAGCTCGCAAAGTGTGCGCGCTTCCGTCGGGTTGGGGTAGGTGCATATGGGGCGCCCCTTGAGCAACGGCAGCACCAACGCAATTGTCAGCCCAAAACTGTGAAAAAGAGGTAGACTGCCCAAAATGCGCTCCTGATCTAATGACAGACGACAGCAGCTTTGCGCAATATTGGCCATTATCATGCGATGTGTAAGAGCTACTCCCTTTGGCTCACCTGTGGATCCCGCCGTGAAAAGCATGACAGCTTCGTCCTCTCCGCGGCGGGAGCTTGTGTTGTGCAGTTTGCAGAGCCAATTTGCCGGGGCAAACCTCGCCAGCAGTACATTGCCAATGAGACACAACTTGGGCAGTGCGCGCAGGAAATCTTCTACGAGAATAAGCTGGTTCGTTGGCGGCCAGGCAAATTCGGGCAGTTTTTCCATGAATCGGCGGGCAGTGATGAACATCTTGAGCCCAGCTTGTCGTACCGTGCTCTCAAAGGAAGCGCGTGAAGTAGCGTAATTGATCATGACTGGCGTGATACCCGCCAGCAGACAAGCCAAGAGGCAAATTGTCCCGCCTGGTCCCGGTGGCAAAATCACGCCGATCCGCTTTTCTCCTTTCTTACGCAAGCGCTTGGCTACAGTCATAGCCACTCCAAGTATCTTAAAGTACGGTACGGTTGAATGGCTCGTTCCATTGATCATCACAGTTCTACCATGCTTGTGCAATGCGTGTACCAAATGTGTGGTCAACGATTCTTGCAAGAGCGGTTGTTCTGAAAACACCTCCATCCCCTTTTCCATCCATGCCGTTGCAAGCCTCACTCCCATACTTTGCTTCCCGACAGTGAGCTGTGGCAGCACATAGAATTCCTCCCGGCTGTCTTTTTCAGGTCGTTCACGGTAGAGCGTGTCAAAACTCGTGCCGTAATATCCCATAAACAGCGGTACAACCGGTATGTTCATGCTATCCACATATTCCAAAAACAGGGAAGGTACATCGCTGAGAGCCCCGCGCACGTGCGCGAGTTGACCGGGCAGAAAGATGACGCTTTTCCCTTGTTGGAGCATGCCGTGGATGATTTCCCGGGCGAGTATGGGCGTTCCATGTTGGAAATCAAAACGATGAATAGAGATACTCTTGGTATCCAAATATGCTGCAACTTCTGGATCGGGAGGAAAGGCTTTATCCGTGATATAACAAAGCTTGCTCTGTAACAGATAATTGAGTGCCCTGCATGCCTGAACGCTTAAACGGTTTGGCATATAAAATCCAGGGGTTATAACGTTCTTCTGCCCATGTATATTCAGATTGGCCATAGTCGGTGTGGAATGGTGGATAAGCCGCAAATTTCTGTACAGGAGCCGTTCGGCTCCGTGTTGTTGTGTTGATAGGACGAAAGAGGGTGAACCTGCTTGTAAGCAGGCCCACCCTGATTGTTAAAGTATGATCTCTGTCCCGCGATCAAAATTTGTAGGTGCAGGCTACACTGCCTACCACGGCGAAGTTGCGGTACGGCACCAGCGTGGAGCCATCCTGCCTGAACAGGGCCATCGCCTGACGCAGGGAGGATGTCTTAGCCGCCTTCTGGGCGCCAGATCCCAACCAGTTGAAGCTTACCGCTGGGGTGATGATGAATTGCTTGGTGGCAAAGTACGGTGTGGCAAGCTTAATCCAGAAAGCTTGCGCACCGTTTGCGTTGGCGTGGTGTCCCTCATCGAAGTAGTTTGCCGTTGCACTCATGGCAAAGGTGAGCAAGCCGGCCATCTTCACGTCCTCTCCTTGTCCAATGATGGGAGCCTTGAAGGTTACATAGGGCTCAAACCACCAGCCTTGCACACCCTGAAAGCTCAGACGCGCCGTGTGTCCCAGTTCGGCCCATGCCGCCGGCGTCCAAACTGTTTCCAAGTAGACTTCGTTCACGCAGGAAGCGCTCTGCTGGCGGAAGTGCTTCGCAAAGGCGCCCAGCAGACCGCCGTGCACAAATTCGTGCCCGAAAGACACATGCCCCTTCTCGCCGCTGTACTTCACGGCAGTCAGCACCGCGAATTCGTTTTCCACATTGCGCGGACGTACGCCCAGCGCGCTGAGTTGAGCATACGGTTGTGGACCATACATCGTGTGACCGGAACTGACCACTCGGTAAGCAATTGCATTGTCGATGCTCCACTTCTGCTGCTTGTGACCAAGATCGTAATTGAGCTTCAGAGCTGCGAACTCCGAGCTGTCGCCCTCTGCCACGGAGTGGGAGATCACTAAGCCACGCCCAACGTAGTTGCTGTCGTAGCCCGCTGTGAGGGATCCTGTCAAGCGCTTTGCGGAGAGAAGAGGGAGATTGGCGAATGTTTCCGCAGAAATTGACTCAGCAGCCATTGCCGGCGCCAGTATTGTCGCCATTGCGAGTAATGCGTATCGGACTTTCATGATTCGTAGTGTTGGTTGTTGAAGACCGTCCCCTGTCTCCCGCCCGCGCCGGGCTTTGAAAGAACTGCAAACGGTACAGCGTGCATTCTAACGTCATTTGCTTCGCATGTCAAACCATATTTCTGTACCCATTTTTTATGAATGAAAAAGAGGAAGAAACGTTAGCTCATTTCTGATCGTATCCCTGGCCATCGTGAACAACTATACCGGCATAGTCGCGATGTGAACCGCGCGTATGAGTTACGTGTTGCCTATATTGATCCTTTGAATGATATGAAGTCCGGTGAGGGGGGGGTTGGTTGTGCTGCATTAAAGCAACAGCCCTCAGCTACAATCGATGGTTGGCCTTTGTGTCCCACATCAGGATTGGCTGATGTGGGAGTTGAATTATAGATCAATCCGAAGGAGCGTCCCATAAGCGGAGGCAGATTTTCTCCCTTTGCTTTGTCAGGTTGTTTGTGATCGTCTTTGAGACGGAATAAAGACGATCATCGGCGAAGGTCATGTCTTTTAAAAGAAATAATCGATTATAAAATTATAAAATCTCTAAATAAGAGTTACTAATGAAAATTTATAAGTTAATATTTAGGTTTATCGAATTTTAAATTTACAACAGGATATATCTACACTATTATATGATTTATAATATATTAAATATATATGTTTCGATTATTTCTTTTAAAAGAAGTAGTACCCGGTGGCAAGTTCTTTTTTTGCCTAGCGGGGTGAGTTGTCAGTGAGACGGAGAAGGATGGAACCAGTTTTAATCATCCTGGCAGTTTTAAGGGGTCGCATTCCTCAAAAATAAAGTCACCGAAGGGGAGTCAAAATTTGGGGAAGAGAATTCTCCGAAAGCTTGGTGCCTCAAAAATGAGAGGTTAATATCAAATATATGTCACTCAAAATGAGCAAACAGGCAAGACGCTATGAATCAAGGCACGCGAACGAATTGTCCAACATTGTTCAATGCGTTTACTGAGGGTGTATGCGAAGCTTTTTCAGTCGCCGAAGTTGAACCGATTTGCTTTTTTCTTTGTCTTGCAGGCGCGCGAACTCCCCAAATCGTACAGGTAATTAAGGGTGTTAAAATGAGGGGGACTACGGTAGAATAAACGCAGTTGCGGAAGGAGGGATAGAGGCATCTAGAACCTCTATCCCCGGTACATGGCGGCTCGTCAATCGATTAAGGAAGTTCCGCTACGATGCCAGAGCGCCATGTGCCCCGCCATCGGACGGCTCCGTAATCGACTCGCATGGTTAAGAGGGCAGGAAGGAGTTCCCAGGCCCGTAACCGTGTGAGACATCGTAGATGAGTCGCTTTTTTCTTGGACCGGATATGGATACAAACAATGTGCTTGCAAAAGGGCGGAAGATTTGTAGAATAAACGTGGAAGTTCATGGGTAAACTTGACAGGATCACGTTGCGGGGGTATCGCTCCATACGGTCTCTTGAGAATTTCGAACTCAGAGATGTCAATGTGTTTGTCGGTGCGAACGGTGCAGGGAAGAGTAATTTCCTTTCATTTTTCTCTCTTTTGCGCTCCGTGATGTCCGGTACGCTTGAGTCATTTGTGAACCGGCACGGAACATCTGATGATTTACTTTACAACGGTCCTCAAGTGACAGACTGCATTTTCGCGCAAATGCATTTTGGCATTCGTGGCTATCGTTTTCAGCTGATCCCCACGGCCAATCAAAAATTGGTTTTGACCGATGAGGCTCGTTACTATCAGCGTGCGCAGCATGACTGGTGGAGTTTACCGCCGACAGGCGATGGTTCCTCTGCCCTTGTTCAAGAGGTTCGCTTAAGAAGCAAAGATTCGAAGTATAGCAAACCTGTGTATGAGACCATCAACTCGTGGCGCATCTACCATTTTCACGATACGAGCATTACTGCCGGCATGCGGCGCTATGCCATCGTAGAAGATAAGGAACTTCTGCGCGAGAATGCCTCCAACATTGCTCCTCTCCTCCTGCATATGCGGACTTCAAACCGAGAGCAGTATGAATCAGTTGTAAGATACGTGCAAGCCCTTATGCCGGCCTTCGAGGATTTCATCCTCTCTCCCCAAACAGTCCGTAATGGGGAGCAGTGCGTTGTTCGTTTGGATTGGAGGCAACGCGGGTCGGATTATCCAATGCCACCCTACACTCTCTCGGATGGTACGATACGCTTCATCTGCTTAGCTACAGCTTTGCTCCAGCCCGAACCGCCGTCCGCCTTGATAGTCGACGAACCGGAACTGGGTCTGCATCCAGAGGGAATCAACCTGCTGGCTGAGTTGCTGAAATCCTCTTCGAGTCAAACCCAAGTTATTGTGGCCACACAGTCTCCCCTCTTGTTAAACCATTTTAGCTTGGAAGACGTTGTTGTGGCTCGCTGGCATGAGGGAGTGACTGAATTCGAGCGTTTGAATGAGGAGGATTATCGGCAGTGGCTGGACGACTTCTCTCTCGGTGATCTGTGGGCAAGAAATGTGATAGACCTAGGGAATACAACCCCATGAGCAGTCCCATAAAACGTGTACACCTCATCGTAGAAGGGCAAACAGAGTTGCTTTTCTGCCGGGATGTTCTGGCTCCGTACATGGGGGAAAGAGGAATCATTTTGACGAGGTCTTTAATCAGTAAGCCCGGATCAAATGGAGGAGACGTCAAATTTTCACGTGCTCGACGGGATATCTTGAATCATTTAAAGGAAAAAAGCGCCCCCATTGTCAGCACGATGGTAGATTACTATGGCATTAAGGAATGGCCTGATTTAGAAAAGGCTCGAAAATGCTCCGTTCCCCAACAAATTGCCGACATATTAAACAAGGCTGTCCGCAAGAAAATCTGCGAAGATGATGTTGCACGAGGCTGCCGTTTTGTCCCGTACATCTCCATGCATGAATTTGAGGCTCTCCTTTTTAGCCGCCCTGATGTGCTGGCTATTCACCTGGGTGTGAAGCAGAGCGAAGTGGACGACCTCGTCTCAAACAGCGGAGGCACGGAGTCCATCAATTCCGGACGAGACACGGCTCCTTCCAAACGCATTCTAAAGTGGTGTCCCTCTTACAAAAAAACAATAGATGGAATTGCCATTGCCAAAGAGATAGGCATACCCACCATACGCAAGGCTTGCCCACTTTTCGACGCTTGGCTCAACGAGTTGGAGTCTTCTCCAGTATCTCCATGATCAAGACCATCGCATTTGAGGGAAAGTAATCAACAGTGGGAAGATCCCGCATTGCCTCAAAAACAAAGTCACCGAAGGGGAGTCAAAATTGGGGGAAGAGAATTCTCCGAAAGCTTGATGCCTCAAAAATGAAGGGATAATATCAAACATATGCTGCTCAAAATGAGCAAACAAGCAAGAATAGAGTTACTTTTTCCTTGGAGGAGAAGTTTTGTCAAGAGCAGTATCAAACAGAGACAGGAATACTGGATCGAGTGTACACGGAAATGATGCCGGCGGATTCCTCTGTAGGGAAACTGTATCAACATCAATTTTGTGGAAGGAGAGAATTTGCTCAACAAACGGAGCAGTTGAGAGAGATTCTGAGGCGGAAGTTTTGGAAGTTTCGGAAACCGTCGGCGCGGCATTGAAAAATTTCATCTTGCTCATCCGGCTTAATTGAAGGCCCTGTTAAAAAAATCGAATTTTACGTTAATTTGATGTCAAATTCAACGCAAATTCGAAAGAGTATTTTTATTGAAATCTCATATTCAATCTATTAAGACATACGAAATCCTGCTTGAATTCGCCCGCTCTCTTACAAAACGTCCTTTATGCCCTCCTTTTACCCATGCCATACGGCAGAAAGGACTGTTACGGCTTGAGAGTGCCGAGCGGAACAACGCACACACCGTCCTCTCGGCGATAGGCAAACTGACCCAGCCCGGAAAGCACCATCATAAACGACGGTGCCGGCGAGCGGTCGGTATTGACGAGCGAGGCGAATTTGATGAGATTAGCTGCGCCCTCGTCCACACTTTGCAAGTCACCGCCCAGCTTGATTTCCACCAGTCCATAACGTCCATTGCGCAAGCGAATGATAGCATCAATTTCCCTCCCGTTCCTGTCCAGGTAATGATAGACCTTGCCATCCAAGGCATCGGCATAAATCCGCAAATCGCGCACTGCCATATTCTCAAAAAGTAATCCCATGGTCGGCAGGTCATCAATTAACTCCTGCGGTCCCACTCCGAAAGCTGCCACCGCGATGGAGGGATCGGTGAAATAGCGCGTTTTTGCCGCTCTCAAAAGTGCTTTGGAGCGCAGACTCGGCGACCAATTTTCCGCTTCTTCAATGACAAAAATCATCCGTAAAGCCTCCAGATATTCTGATAGAGAAACAAGAGAAAGAGGCTTCGCCTCATTGACACTAATATCCTGAGCTATCGTGGACAACTTGGCTTGCGATCCCACCACCCTGGCGTATGCTCGCATGAGAGCGGCTGCACGTTGCACATTACGCTTTGTTCCGTCCGCTCGCGAGATATCCGTGTGCACCACAGCATCGTAATAATTTTGCGCGTGCCGCAGTGCAGCGCGTTCGGATTGACCTATGGCGCCTGGCCAGCCACCGCGAGCAATGAGAAAAGCCAACATCTCCAGTTCCATGCCACATTCTGCCCATATTTCGTGTTCCCCGGCAAAAAGCGACGCAAGCGATATCTCTCCTGATGATTCACCGGATTCGTACAACGACATGGACCGCATAAGCATCCTCGCAATACGTCCGGTACCTGAGTGATGTACCTGTGACATATCCGCCGGAACCGCCGACCCTGTCAGAATAAATTGACCGGAAGTGTCCCGTTGATCCACTTCGAACCGCACCGCATCCCACATCACGGGTGTAAGTTGCCACTCGTCCAACAACACTGGCGGGGAACCTGTTAAAAGTTTGCGAGGGGCAATCCTCAGAATGGCCTCAATCCGTCGCTGCTCGTTCGGATCGTTAAAATACACCGCACTCTTCGCAATTTGTTCAGCCGAAGTCGTTTTTCCACACCATTTCGCTCCCTCAATGAGCACAGCCCCTGTGCTCTCCATAAGTTCGTGGAGAAGAGAATCTGATACCCTTGGCCTATATTTCATTTTTTATACATTGATGACTTCTTCAATATACAGCTATTTCAATCAATTGCAAGAAAAACTTTCGATTTTGCGGTCAATTTACTTTATACTTTGAGATAAAATTACTTTGTGTTTTGTGATTAATCCGACCTCCTTTTTGCGGCAAATAATTTTACAAAGCGGTCGGAATAAAAGGGAAGGTAGCTCAACAAGGATGGAGTAAGGTGCTACCAAATCCGCTTATCGTAGGGCTCGCTTTTTCCGTTTCCCTCTCCGCGCCCGACCTCAACTCCTTCTGTCATCTGTTGCATTTATTCTTGCAATTCACCTACATCAGGATCGGCTGATGTGGGAGTTGAATTATAGATCAACCCGAAGGAGAGACCCATAAGCGGAGGCAGACTTTCGTCCTTTGCTTTGTCATGTCGACTGTGACCGTCTTGGGAACAGAAGGGGAGCCCCCTCTTAATAAAGACGTTCATCAGAGCAGGTCATCTCTTTTTAAAAGAGATTGTCAATCTCAAAATCATATAAATTTGAATAGAAGTTATTAATATAAATGAATGAGTTAATATTACGAATCTTTAAACTTCAAATTTATCATCAATAATATCTACATTATTACATGATATATAATATATTAGGTATATAATTTATGATTATATCTTTTAAAAAGAGATAATCAGAAAGGGCAGGGTAATGGTTCTCACGGTGGGAGTATTGCTACGCGCCATTCTGATTCATCATTCATGAAGCACACCAATGACAAAGTCAGAGCGATGAAAATCCTGAGATGAATGTAGAAGTGTTCATCGATGATTCGGCTCGTTGTCTGCGGTGCGAAATAACTAACCACACTAAACACCAATGTATGAAGAAATAAAGCCAACTTTCGCCAAATTGTCGGCAGTTGTTGCTTTGGCGAGCGATGAAAAAGGCGTCCCTTTCTTGGGGGTTACGCTTCAGTCTATTATTGAAAATGCAAACCCTGATAACAATTATGATGTAGTGATATTATCGGATGGCATAACGCCTCAGAGTACAGATCGAATAATTGCACGTTCCCATGGGCATCCTAATGTATCTGTACGCGTTGTTCCTATGGAAAGTTTTCTTGATGTGCATCGGAAGGATTTCTCGATAGGGCGTTTCCCCGCTGCGACTTATTTGAGATTTTTCATTCCAACAATGTTCCGAAATTATGAGAAAGTTTTGTATTTAGATACAGATATTATATTGCGTGAGGATGTAGCACATTTATGGAATGAAGAACTAGGGGAGGGGTATTGGCTCGGAGCCATTAGAAGTTGGGCAGGAGAGATCCTGATGCGAGCTGATTTTCCTGAATCGAGTCTATGGAAAAAAGTCATTGAAAAGGATGTTCGCGCAAAGGAAATTTTGGGCTGGAAGAATAACGAACCAGGCTTTTGTGCCGGTGCGCTCCTCTTCAATATCCCTCAAATGTGCAGTGATAATGTGCAACAAAAGCTTATCGCGGAGAATGTACGAATGAGACAACTGCTTGGTCATAGTTGGGGAGCGGATAACGACATCCTTGTTCACGTGTGCGCGAGCCATGTCCGCTTTCTGCCATATAAATGGCATATTACAATTGATGGATTCCCTTTGATGGAATTATCCGGACCCATTATACCGGAAGAAGACCACAGAGAATACCAAAAGGCGTGCTGTGAACCAGCTCTCATTCACTATAACGGAGTTCGTAAACCATGGCTGGATACATCGACACACTGGGCGGATGAGTGGTGGAAATACGCACGGCTTAGCCCCTTCTATGAGCAAATCATATACCGATCTTTGCAGCATCATTTCAATCATCTTCTCCTCGAACAGCGAAAATTGCCTTCTCTCTTGCGCAAATATCGTATATTACGGCTGTTCAGACTGCTGAGCATAGGAAATCGAAGAAAAAAACTGGAAAAGAAATTATCTGAACTGAAAGCCAGGATTTCTCATATCAAAAATCCTTTCCTGGACTGACTGCCGATCGATGCTACGAATTGATAACTCGTAATGCCTCAAAAATAAAAGTCACCGAAGCCCGATGCCTCAAAATAAACGGTCACCCAACAGCATAGCATTTTA
>CANRNS010000009.1 GCA_947632055.1 uncultured Akkermansia sp. | reverse complement strand
CCTGCCTCCAGACCTTGAGCGTAAGATTGAGAGTAGCCATAATGTTAAAAGGTGTTAGGGATTCAGTTTTGCTCGATCATTTGTAGGAACGAATGGCGAGGTGCACATTGTCGAAGGTGAGCGGCTCCTTGTGCAGCACGGGCAACTCGTCCGTGCCCTTGTACTCCCAGCAAGCAACGTAGGCGAAGTGCTCGTCGTCACGCTTCGCTTCGCCGTCGGCGAGCTGGTGCTCCAGACGGAAGTGAGCGCCGCAGGATTCCTCGCGCGCCAAAGCATCGTAGCAGAGCAGCGGCGCAAAGTCGAGGAATGCCGCCACGCGCCAGGCTTTCTCCAGCTCCATGTTGATGCCCTCCGCACTGCCCACAATCTTGACGTTGTTCCAGAACTCGTCGCGGATGGCGGGAAGTTTCTCGATGGCGTCCATGAGGGATTCCTTCGTGCGGCCCATGCCGACATCCTCCCAGATGAGCTTGCCGAGTTCGCGGTGAATCTCGTCCGGTGTCTTGGTGCCTTTGACGTCCATCATCTTCTTGATGCGCGCCTTCACAGCCTCCTCGGCCTCCTCGAACTCGGGCGCAGCCGTGGTCACACTGCCGGGCTTCTGGGTGGTGAGGTAAGTCGGGAGGGTGGAGGAAATGACGAAGTAGCCATCCGAGAGACCCTGCATGAGAGCGGAAGCGCCGAGGCGGTTCGCTCCGTGGTCGGAGAAGTTCGCCTCGCCGAGCACGTGCAGACCCGGGATGGAGGACATGAGGTTGTAGTCCACCCAAAGACCGCCCATGGTGTAGTGCGAAGCGGGGTAAATCATCATCGGCTCCTTGTGGGGATCCACGTCGGTGATCTCCTCGTACATCTCAAAGAGGTTGCCGTACTGACCGTCGATCCACTCCTTGCCCATGCGGGCGATGGAGTCCTTGAAGTCGAGGAACACGCCGCGACCGGTGGGAGCTACGCCGCGGCCGTCGTCGCAGGCTTCCTTGGCGGCGCGGGAGGAGATATCGCGCGGAGCGAGGTTGCCGAAAGAGGGGTACTTGCGCTCCAAGTAGTAGTCGCGTTCGCTCTCCGGCACATCGGAAGCCTTCATCTCACCCTTGCGGATTTTCTCGGCCGTCTCCCTGCTCTTGGGCACCCAAATGCGACCATCATTGCGCAGGGACTCAGACATAAGAGTGAGTTTGCTCTGGTAGTCGCCCTTCACCGGGATGCAGGTCGGGTGAATCTGCGTGAAGCAGGGGTTGGCGAAGTAGGCGCCTTTCTTCCAGCAGGCACAGGCAGCACCCACGTTGCAGCCCATCGCGTTGGTGGAAAGGAAGAACACGCGTCCGTAACCACCGGTAGCCAGCAGCACCGTGTCGCCCGCATAGCTCTTGATTTCGCCGGTCACCAGATCGCGCACCACAATGCCTTTCGCATGACCATCCACGACCACCAAGTCCATCATCTCCGTGCGCGGGTGCATCTCGATGTGCCCCTTCCCGATCTCCTTCTCCATGGCCTGGTAGCAGCCCAGCAGCAACTGCTGTCCGGTCTGGCCTCGGCTGTAGAAGGTGCGCTTGAGCTGCGCCCCGCCGAAGGAGCGGTTGTCCAGCAAGCCGCCATACTCGCGTCCGAACGGCACACCTTGAGCGACGCACTGGTTGATGATGTCGCAAGAAACCTCGGCGAGACGGTAGACATTGGCCTCACGGGCGCGGAAATCGCCACCCTTCACGGTATCGTAGAAGAGGCGGTAGACGGAGTCGCCGTCGTTCTGGTAGTTGTGCGCAGCGTTGATGCCGCCCTGAGCGGCGATGGAATGGGCACGGCGGGGAGAATCCTGGTAGCAGAAGCACTTTACATTGTACCCCAGCTCAGCCAGCGTAGCGGCGGCGGAACCGCCGGCGAGACCGCTGCCGACGATGAGCACCGTGTATTTGCGGCGGTTGTTGGGGTTGATGAGCTTGGCCTCGCGCTTATACTTGGTCCACTTCTGCTCGATAGGCCCGTCCGGAATACAGGAATCGGGCATGTAGTCGCTTTCCGGGAACTTGATGTCTTTCATGTCAAGAGAGAGGGTGAGGGGTTTAGTGAAGGATGCCGGTGAGGACGGCGAGCGGGATGGAAATAAAGCCGGCGCACACCACGAGCGCGAAGAGCACCGCCACAATGTTGTAGAGCGGACGCACCTTGCGCGTACCCAGACCGAGAGTCTGCATCACAGACTGCACACCGTGGCGGACGTGCATGAACAAGCAGCAGATGGCAATGATGTAGGCCGCGCTGCACACCGGGTTTTGGAAGCCACGCACAACGTGCTCATAGCAGTTGGCGGGGTCGCCGTTGAGGGTAAGCTGCCAGAGGTGGAGGAGGAGAAACGCCAAGATCATCACCCCGGTGATCACCATCGTGCGGGAGGAAAGGGTGGCCTTCAGCGTGCCTTCTTTCTGGTAGTGCGTGCGAGCATTGTAATTCTCATATTTCAGAACGAGAGCCAGCAGCACATGCACGGCAAACACCGCCAGCAATCCAAGCCGAATCGCCCACAGCAGCCATGCCGGCATGCTGTGCAATCCCATCGCGTAGTAGTTGATCCATGATTTACCTCCACAGTCGGCGCATCCGCCATAGATGGTCATGTTGCCTGCCAAATGGCCTACCAAGAAGAGAATGAGACACGCCCCCGTGAGCGCCACCAATATCTTGCGGCCAATGGAGGACGTAACGAACTTGCATGCTGTCGTGATGATGTCGTTCATAAGTGCAATAACGTCGTGCAAACACAGTGTAACCCAGCCGGGACCGAATTGCAAGACAGATTCAAACGGGCAGGAATAATTTTTTCAAAAAAGACGCAGAAAAAACATACGCAGGAAAGATTAGAACGTGAACTGCCGCACACTCAGGAGAGAACAGGCTGTCAGAGGTCAAGGAAAATAGAAAATGACGCGCTTTGTTTTGGGAAATGGATGAAGCTTGTGGTAAAATGCGCGAAGAGTGAAAAGGTGTCAAATATGCGGAAAACCGGCAACTGTGTTTCTGACGCAAATCGCGAATGGGAAACTCAGGGATATGGTCTTATGCGAGGAGTGTGCAAAGAAAGAGGGGATTTTTGACCCTCAGCAGCTCTCCATAACCTCCCAATTTTTCCCAAAGGAACTCAGCGGGCATATCGAGCAACTAATCAGTCGTATTCTGCACAGCGGGAATGACGAAGAAAACGATTTGACGCACCTGCATAACCATTTCTTTTCTCTGCATCCTCAAGCAGACAATGAATTGCCCGAGTATTCGAAAGCGTCCGGACCCGGTAAGCAGTGTCCTCAATGCGGGTACACGTACGCAGACTACGTGCGCACGCACCGCCTGGGATGCCCGAAGTGTTACGATGTTTTCCGAGAGATGCTGCAGCTGACCAGCAACTCCCCCGCCGATGAGTTAGATGACGTGCAACCAGACAGTGTGGAAAAGTTGGAAGAACAGATGATGGCAGCCGTAGAGCGCGAGGATTATGAAGAAGCCGCCAAGCTGCGCGATCTCATCAAAAGCCAGCGAAAAAAATGAAAACGCAACCCCTACACGAGATGATGCGACAGCAGTCAGCGCTCATCAAGGCGCTGGCGACGGGTAAGGCGGTTTTTGGAGTCCAAATTATCGTGGAAATGAATTACAATGGATACTCCTTTCCGCATTGGGCCGCCGAGGATCAATTGGAAAAACTAGCCGGGACTCTCCGGAAAACGCTCAAACGAATGCGCAGGTACAGCCAGGCGAAAATCTACCGATGGAGTGAATTGAGCGATGATGAGAAACGGCTCTTGAAAGAACGCGAACTGCCAACCCTGCAGGAAGCGCCGCACGGAGGGACTCACACCTACCTTGCCCTGAATAGAACGCAGGATGCCACAGCCCTCATCAACGGCGAGGAACACTTGAAACTGGAAGTCTTCGAGGAGGTGAACAAACCGTTAAATATGGGAGACTTGTTCACAGAAATGATTATGCTGCAAGCCCAATTGATCGATGAAATTTCCGACACACCCGCCTGCGATGATGAGCTGCTCTATCTGATGTCTGATCCCCAGAAAAGCGGAGAAGGCATGAGCGTGGCGGCGTGGGCATGTCTTCCGGCGGTCGTGCAGACGCTCGGTTCTCAACGAGTATACCAACGAATAGAAAATGCCGGGCTGCTCGTACGACCGGCTTTCGGAGCCCGCCGGGAGTCCGCGTCTGACGTCTTTCGCATCGATATCAAGCCTTCCGGAGTCACTCCTCTAGGGGACTCGCTCAGCGCACTGTGTGCAACCCTCAAGAAACTCTCCGCCGATGAAATGAAGCAGCGAAAAAAGTTGCTCACCCAAAAAAGACTGGGAGCCGAATGGAAAACGCGACTGGCACAAATGCTGGACACCCTGCAAACTGGCGCTCCCATCAGCGAAAACGACTTGCCCGGTGTGCTGTCTACGGTCCGACTCGCAGCCATACTCGGGGAAACAAACTGCTCAAAAAGCCGACGGCAAAAGCTGCTCATTCGAATGCAAACAGAAACTCAGAGCGGTTACATGAACATATGCACCGATAAAGATATTGGGTCGACAGAACTCGACAGACGCCGCGGGGAAATGATGAAAGAAATTGTCACCGCACTCTTCTACGAATAAAGCTTTCAACAATTAAACGACGTATGAATAACTTTACACCACGAGCTCAGCAAGTGATTAATCTCGCCCGCCGAGAAGCGTTGCGGTTTCACCACAACTACATCGGAGCCGAGCACATGTTGTTGGGTCTGCTAAAACTTGGACAAGGCTTTGCCATCCCCATTCTGAACCGGGCTGGGGTCAACATACCCGCCATGATTGATGTGATTGAGAAGTCGCTCATCCCCGGTACGGGCGATGTGAACAGTGTCGGCACCCTGCCCTACACACAGCGTGTAAAACGCATCTTGGAAATGGCCGGGCAAGAGGCGGCAGAACTCAATCACGCGTACGTGGGCACAGAACACTTGTTGCTCGCCATCTTGAAGGATGATGACGGCATGGCTCACCACGCGCTGGAGCAGGCAGGCGCCAACTACGCCGATGCTCGCAAGCTTGTTGAGCAAATGCAGCCCGAGCCCGACCGCACTAACGACTCCTCAGCTGAACAATCCCAGGGAGAGGATGAGGATGAAGAAGAGGACAGCTTCAACGCCTTGTTCAACGCAGACTCTCGTACCATGGGAAGCGGCAACAGTCCCCAGGGACGCAAGCGCCAATCCGCCCTGCTCACCTACGGGCGTGATTTGACGGCGCGAGCCCTCAAGGGGGAATTGGATCCAGTCATCGGCCGTGAAAGCGAAATTGAGCGTGTGATCCAAATTCTCTGCCGTCGCACAAAGAATAATCCCATCCTGCTCGGTGAAGCCGGAGTAGGTAAAACAGCCATCGTGGAAGGCCTGGCTCAACTCATTGCGAAGCACGATGTGCCGGAATTTCTCATTGATAAACGGATCATCTCACTGGATTTGCCTATGATGGTGGCGGGCACCAAGTACCGCGGACAATTTGAGGAAAGGCTTAAGGCAATCATGGATGAAATCCTGCGCGAGCGCAATGTCATCCTTTTCGTGGACGAAGTGCATACGCTCATAGGCGCCGGCTCGGCGGAGGGAAGCATGGATGCCTCCAATATCATCAAACCGGCCCTCTCCCGCGGAGAACTACAAGCGATAGGTGCTACCACGCTGGAGGAATTCCGCAAGTACATGGAAAAGGATGCGGCTTTCGAGCGCCGCTTCCAGCAGGTGCCTGTCGGTGAACCCACGCTGGCAGAAACGGTGCTTATCCTGAAAGGATTGCAAGCACGCTACGAAGAGCACCACCACGTGCACTACACCCCACAAGCGATTGAGGCCGCCGTGCAGCTCTCCAACCGCTACCTAACCGGTCGCTTTTTGCCGGACAAGGCCATCGATGTGATCGATGAGGCAGGGTCGTACAAGCGAGTTGGTCGCATGACGCGCCCCCAACTGCTCAAAGAGCGCGAATCCGAGCTCAGCAAAATGCGCCGCGAGAAACAAGGCGCCGTGAGTGAGCAAAACTTTGAGTTGGCAGCCAGCCTGCGCGATCGTATCAACTCTCTGGACGCCGACCTGCGCAAAAAGGTGGCGGAGTGGAAAGAAAACATGCAGAAAGATTACGCCACCGTAAGTGATGAAGATATCATGCATGTAGTATCCAAGTGGACCAATATTCCCTTGGCACGTATGGAACAAAAGGAGGCGGAAAAACTGCTCAACATGGAAAACGAGCTACGCAGTCGCGTCATTGGACAAGATCAGGCATGCTCCGCCATCGCTCGCGCCTTGCGTCGTAGCCGGGCAGATATCAAAGACCCGAAGCGTCCCATCGGCTCCTTCCTCTTTATGGGACCCACCGGCGTGGGCAAGACTTACTTGGCGCGCAACTTGGCAGAACTGATGTTCGGCACGCAAGATGCGCTCATCCAAGTGGATATGAGTGAGTACATGGAAAAGTTCAGCACCAGTCGCCTCATCGGCTCGCCTCCCGGTTATGTGGGACATGATGAGGGGGGACAACTCACCGAAAAAATACGCCGCAGACCATATTCCGTCGTGCTTTTTGATGAGATTGAAAAGGCGCATCCGGACGTCATGAATCTGCTGCTGCAAATATTAGAGGATGGCAGTCTCACGGATTCCATGGGACACAAAGTGAACTTCTGCAACACGATCATCATCCTCACCTCTAATGTGGGGGCATCGCTGGCCAACTCCAGCGGGCAAATGGGATTCAACTTCGCGGATCAGGACGACGCCAACTATGAATCCATGAAGGAACGCATCTCCGAAGCCGCTAAAAAGCAATTTCGCCCGGAGTTCATCAACCGCTTTGACGACCTCATTGTCTTCCGACGTCTCACAACTACCGACTTGGAGCGCATCGTGCAGCTGGAGACCGATAAACTAATCCGTCGACTTGCGGATAAGCAGATACGCCTCACCCTCTCGCCGGAGGTCATTCGCATGATTGTAGAGAAAGGGAGCGACGTGCAATACGGTGCACGACCGATCCGCCGCGCGATAGAAACGCTGCTGGAAGATCCCATTGCCGAGGCTATGCTGCGTGGGGATTTGCTGCCCGGGCAAAGCTCCGAGGTGGAGCGCAGGGACATGCAGAGTTCGGCGATCACCTTTAAACCGGAAGGAACTGAAGAAAAAAAACGCAAACCGGCAGCCACAAAAAAATCGAAAGTGCTCAGCGGTACAGCCTCCGTATCCAACTCCACCAGAAAAAAGGCGTCCGGTAGCGCCAAAAATGATTGAAATGACCCCATGACGCGAGTAAGATGACATCATGAGACGTCCACCTATACCGGGGCTAGTATTAGCGGACAGTTGGCTGACACCCTATGAACAGGTGATCAAGATGCGGCTACGGCTTTACGACAGCCGCATGGAGAATTTTGCCCGCAAATACGGAAGCTTGGAAGAAGCGGCACGGGGCTACGTGCGCATGGGCATCGTGCGTGACCGCGCTACCGGAGAGTGGATCTACAACGAATGGGCGCCCGGCGCCCGTGGATTGTGGCTCATTGGCGACTTTAACGGCTGGAATCGCGAGGCTACCCCCCTGCTCCCCAGCGATACGGGGGTATGGAGCGTACGCTTGCCGGCTGATACCCTGCACCATGGCGACAGGGTCAAAGTGCATGTGCTGGGGGCTGACCTCCAGCGTCACGACCGCATACCCGCCTGGATCCACTTCACGCACCAGGACCCGCAAAGTTTCGATTACTCCGGCGTTGTGTGGGATTCCCCCGCGCCGTATCGCTGGAAAAATAAGCGTTGGACCCCTGCCCACGTGCGTGAGCCCATCATCTACGAGGCGCACGTGGGCATGGCCGGCGAGGAACCGCGCCTTCATAGTTTCGCCGAGTTCACCAAAAACGTGTTACCGCGCATCGCTGCACTTGGCTACAACACGGTGCAGCTTATGGCGGTCCAGGAGCATCCCTACTATGGCTCCTTCGGCTACCACGTCTCCTCATTTTTTGCGCCAAGCAGCCGATTCGGCACGCCCGATGACCTTAAGGAACTCATCGATACGGCTCATGGGATGGGGCTGGCAGTTCTTCTGGATGTGGTACACTCCCATGCAGTGAAAAATGTGGCCGAGGGGCTCAATAATTTTGATGGCTCGGGCGGGCAGTATTTTCACGCCGGTGAACGCGATTCCATGCACCCGGACTGGGACAGCTGTCTCTTCGACTACGGACGCGAAGAAGTGCAAGTCTTTCTCCTCAGCAATCTGCGCTGGTGGCTGGAGGAATTCCACTTTGACGGCTTCCGCTTCGATGGCGTCACCAGCATGCTGTACTTGCACCACGGGCACGAGCCCTTCACCGATCTGAGTTGCTACTACAACGACCAGGTAAACGGCGATGCCATCACCTACCTGCAACTGGCTACCAGTTTGGTTCAGAGGGTGCGTCCGGGCGCCATCCTGGTAGCCGAGGACATGAGCGGCATGCCCGGCATGTGCCGACCGGTGGACGAAGGCGGGCTAGGCTTCACTCACCGTCTCGCCATGGGGCTTCCGGATTACTGGATTAAGCTTATCAAGGAAAAGAAGGATGAAGACTGGAGCATGGGCGATATGTGGTACACTCTGATCAATCGCCGCTACGGCGAGCCCAATATTGCCTACGCCGAAAGCCACGACCAGGCGCTCGTGGGGGATAAGACTC
This sequence comes from uncultured Akkermansia sp., assembly GCA_947632055.1. GTDB lineage: Bacteria > Verrucomicrobiota > Verrucomicrobiia > Verrucomicrobiales > Akkermansiaceae > Akkermansia. The sequence goes on along the minus strand of CANRNS010000009.1, from coordinate 27,287 downwards.
TCGCCTTTCGTCTGATGGACGCAGAGATGTACACGCACATGAATTGCGCGAGCAACAGCCTCATCATTGACCGCGGTATCGCCTTGCATAAGATGATACGGCTTGTTACGCTGGCTGCCGGCGGCGAGGGTTGGCTCAACTTCATGGGCAATGAGTTTGGTCACCCGGAGTGGATCGACTTTCCCCGTGAGGGTAACGGCAACTCCTACCAATACTGCCGCCGCCAGTGGAGTCTAGTGGATAATCCCCTGTTGCGCTACCGTTTCCTGAATGCCTTTGATGCCGCCATGGTGCAGCTCGTCAAGGAAACGGCATTGCTCGGCAGCGCACCGGCGCGTCCGCTGAATATGGATGAGGATAACCGGGTCATGGCTTTTGAACGCGCCGGACTGATTTTCGTTTTCAACTGGAATGGTGAAAAGGCCCTGCCCCATTACCGCCTGCCCGCCCCCGAGCCGGGAGAATGGGAGGTGGCGCTGGATTCGGATGCATCGATTTTTGGCGGCTTGGAGCGACAAGACGCTACTGTACACCATGTGACCGATGAGGACGGCTGCGTCTCTCTCTACCTGCTACCGCGTACTGCGCTTGTACTTCGCCGCGCGTCACAACCAAAATAACGAGCCGATGCAAGCGGAGTCCAGCCAAACCATCCGGCGCATGGATGATGTGCTTGCCAGCCAAGTGGCTGCCGGGGAGGTTGTGGAGCGTCCGGCTTCCGTGGTGAAGGAGCTCGTGGAAAATAGCATCGACTCCGGCGCCACGGCCATCCGTGTGGAACTCACGCGCGGAGGCATTGCTTGCATGAAGGTCATTGACAACGGCAAGGGGATGAGCCGAGCCGATCTGTCGCTTTGCCTCCAGCGGCATGCAACCAGCAAACTTCTCTCTGTGGATGATCTCTTCGATATACGCCAACTCGGCTTCCGCGGTGAAGCATTACCCAGCATCGCATCGGTATCGCATATCTGCATCACCACGCGCCGTAGTGAGGATGTTGAAGGTTGGCAAATTGGCAGCAACGGCGGGGAAGAAGAGGAAATTCGCACAGCGGGCTGCCCCCCTGGCACCTGTGTGGAGGTACGCGACCTCTTTTTCAACACCCCCGTGCGTCGCAAGTTCCTGAAAAGCCAGGAAACCGAGGCCGGTCACATTGAGCAGCAAGTGCGCCTGCATGCCCTGGCCTTTCCGGATATCCGTTTCACCTTGCTGCGGGATGGAGAATTGATTTTTGATGTAGCCGCCACCAGCGATTTCAGGCAACGCATCGCTGAGCTGCGTGGACTAGCCCCTGCGCAAGATTTGCTGCGGATTCGCCCGACAATCGGCATTGGCGTCCATGTACAGGGCTTCCTGTCCCCCCTCTCAGATGCGCGCCGCAATCGCCGCGAACAGTATATTTTCCTGAACGGTCGCGTCATTGAGGATAAGCTGGTGGCACGTGCCGTGCGCGACGGCTACGGCGGATTCCCCACAGGCATGCATCCTTCTTACTACCTGTACTTGGATGTAGAGCCCGCGTTGGTGGATGTGAATGTGCATCCGGCAAAACGCGAGGTTCGTTTCCGACGACCCGCAGAGCTTTGCTCCGCCATCATTGAGGCGATAGCAGCCACACTGGCGGAACATGCGCGGGGAAACTCCGGAGAGTGTAGCGATGCGACGCCTGCCCCACCGCCGGTGGATCGTCCGGACAAGACGGAACCGAGCACTCCCCTGCCCGCGCCTGCCACTCAACCCCTCTCTCATGTCACCCGGCCCAAAGTCCCCCCGGCGGCATCGTCCAGTGATGCGCCACCCGTACTCCACAAGCTTCGGCTCATCACCGAACCCACGCAAGCTGAATTGACGTTGCAAACCGAAAAAGTACCGGACACAGCTGGCGCCGCCACTGACCCATGCCCCGGATTCCGCTACATGGGCATGGTGCGCAATCAATTCGCTCTTTTTGAGAATGGGGACGGTTTGGTGATACTATATGTGCGTGCTGCCCGCGAGCGTATCCTCTTTGAACGACTCGTGGAGTCCAACAAGCGTGCAATCCCGTCCCAACGATTGCTGGCCCCGGCCCTGGTGGAGTTAGATGCCCGCGATGTAGGGCTGGTGGTGGAGCTGCAGCCCATGTTCAATCAAGCGGGCTTTCACGTCTCGCTTTTTGGCAAACAGACTCTGCGCATTGAGTCAATTCCCGCTTTCCTGCCACTGCAAAAGGTCGAATCATTCATCGAAGAACTCATCAGCTTATTCAGCGTGGGAGAAACACGCGCGAACCGCAACCGCGATCCCTTTGAACTCTTCGCCATACGCTTAGCAAACCAATATGCACACAAGGAGGACCTGACGCCATGGCTTCGTGACCCAGTGTCGTTATTGCGCGACTTGCTGCACTGTGAAATTCCCTACTGCACCCCGCGCGGCAAGCCCACAATGATTCCGTTCTCCTTCAGCGAAATTCAGCGTCGTTTCCAAGCGCAGTAGCAAGCTTTTTTGCCCCGCAGCGTACACCCGAAACAATGAATGCCCGCCGCGTCAGCAACCTCGCGCTCTTGCTCTTCCCGGTCATCGGCCTGATCGCCTTCCGCTTCCATGTCCTCACGCTGGTCTTCATCTGCATTGCAGAGTTTGCCATGCTCGTACCACGTAAGCTGCTGCACTCCCAATCTCGCGTGTGCAGACGGACAGGATGGTGCTTGTTTGTGGGGTTGATTCTTGGGTTATCATTCGACGCCTGCCTGGGTTCTGCAGCGGTGCGAGATGGAGCTTTTCAAAGTCACGATTCCGGGGAAGACACCAGCCTTATCCTCATGTCATACGTGATAAAAGGCGGACTGCTCACCCTCGTTTTCTCATGGCTGAGTGTTTTAACAGCCGCTATCCTCAATTTTACTGCGGCACGACGCAAACGCCGTGCCTCCCAACAACGCCCACCTCTCCTCCATGCGCTTTTTCCCAATCGAACGGCACTCAGCTGCGCCATTTTCATCGCAGTAGAATTCCTGTCCATCGGTAGTATACTCCTGATGTTCTTCGTAGCTGTGACCTCGGGGGAAATCGAAGGTGTGTCTACGCTAATCATACCCCTCGGCTTACTCATATGGACCTGCGGTAACAGCTCCCTGCTCTTCCTCCTTTGGACGCTTGCCTGCTCTGATAATGACGAAGCACATGGCATCGCAAAATGCCTGATTTGGCCAACGAGCATCGTGTGTGCATTTTCCTCGTCCTTGCGTCTTGTCCCCATGTCTGCGCCTATCTTGCTCAGTTTTCCGGATACGATGTTCCAGCTCACTCTCTGCTGCCCGATCTATTTGACATGGGCATGGCTGAACAAAAGGAAAACCTGCCTCTCCACTCAGCGCCCCGAGTAGCAAAAAGAACGCACGCTTCCGAATGCTTTGATGTTTTCTTCAGAAGACGAGTGCCGTGCTTCCTGCTGGAAGAAAACTAATGAGCGCCGGCGGTGCAGAGAAGGCGCACCACGCACGGTTTTGAATTGAGAAAAGCGGGAGTTACATGACGGCTGACGCTGTCTCGGGAGGAATGGGCTTTTCGTGTTTCTTTTCTAATTTTGTGCATTATTCGTTTGTCGGGGCGCATAAGATTTCTTGGGGTCATAGGAAAGATCCGAGATTTGGACAGAAGAATCACCGGCTTGGAGTAACATCCGTTCTTCGTTGAGTGTCGGTGTAGAGACCGCCTCGCCGATACACATGTCCCCGAGCCAGACGTAGCAGCCGGTTTTGATATTATCTTTCCAAGATTTCGGGTTGACAAAAGCAATGCGCAGAGGTTCGGTGTTTGTGGACATGTCGCGCGGCAGCAATTTTTTGTTGTTTTTTTCGCACAAGTAGATACCGTCCTCGTAGATGTAGATGATCGGGCTATGCCAGATGGAGATTGTCAGGAGCGGTTTATTATCCCATCCATCGGTAGCCCCATTGCCGACTTTGGGGGTGAATTCGAGAGAGAATTCTCCGGCGACACGACCTTCCGGCATCTCGAGATCCAGGCAGGCATTGGGAGCCAGAGTGACAGTACGTCCCTGCAAAGTGACGCCCTTTGCACCTTGAATGATATCAGCTGCTTTTTGGGAAAAGTCAGAGGCGGCTTTACGGGGAAGACCTGCCGTGCGTCCGGCGTATCCGAGTGCGCGTGCGGTGAGACCGGCGATGATCAAATCACCTTGGGGAGAGGGATGCAAATGATCGGAAGCATTGAAGAAATCGGAGACACCCATTCCCGGTTTTTCGGTTTGAGAGAGATCGATCAGCCCTTGATTGAGATCGACAAAAATGACCTTTTTCTCCTTCGCCAATGCAGCGTACTGTGGGTTGAGCACAGTCATGATGCTCTTGTAATCTTCCGGCGTGTTGTTGATGGAAGTTTCGCCCCACGTGGGAACAGGAAAAAGAATGATTTTTGCTTTCGGATTTGCTTGTCGAATGGCATCGATGATAGCCGGGATGTCACCGTTTTTCGGATTGGTCAAGGCTTGAGTTGCTTCATCGATGTGTTGGGCAATTCCTCCCTGCCTGCCGTAATCGCTCAACGTGTCATTCGTGCCGAGCAGAATAAAACAAGTGTCGGGCTTGTCCATTAACTGACGATCCGATTTGTCCGCACCCGGTAGCTTAAGCCAGTCCAAGATATCCGTTCCGCCCAAACGTCCGGACACGTGTTTGCGTCCGGATGTTTCATAGGCACGTTGGGAACTCATAGCGGCATGGATATTTTGGAAGGGGACCCCGCGGTAGGAACCGTCTCGCTCTTTTAAATATTGACCGTTATTGCCGGATTCGATACCGATTTCCTGATATTTGACCCCGTTATCTACCAGGATCTTGTGCAAGGCCCAGCGATAGGACGGAGCCCCGTATCCATGGGTGATGGAATCGCCTATGTAGAGAACATTTCCCAGATTTGGGGCAGGAGAGGGGAGTTTTGCTTCAGGTGCGGACAGGGCAAGACCGGAGCCGATCAGCAGCCCGAGTGTCAAGGCTCCTATTTTTCTGTGGGTATTCATTTTTCAGAGATGATTTCTTTCCACTTCGGGAGTTACCTTGAATGCCTACTTCGGCTCGCTAACCAGTTGATGATCCCGTGGGCCACGGTTTGAGCTACCTTTTTGCCCCCTGCATCTGTGAGAAGGTAAGCAGCGTGGACGCGATTGTTCACATACAGCGCCTCAATCACGGCCGATGGAATGCCGGCATCGTCCAGCGCATTGAGCCAGCCAGAAGCAGTTTCCTCCTTCCGATAACGAATGATCGTGCGGCAGCCCTTGCCGCCATTGGACACCCCACCCGGGCGATCCAGCAGCTCCTCGTTGAAGGCGCGTTGCAGGGATTCCCCGAGAGTTTTTCCATGCACCCGGCTATGTATAATCAACCCCGCCACAGGAGACTTCAACCATCCCTCCGTACTGTTGAGGTGCAAAAAGACCATGCAGGCAGGCTTTTGCTCAATACCGAAGTCAGCACTCACCATACCCGCACCGATGCGAGAGGGGAAATACTTGGAAGGGTAGCGTACACCGGTGTCCGGTTTGTTCAACTGGACAACGCCCACCTTTTTTGCGTAGGAGGCATAAGGTTCATGGGTAGGCGCACTGCTGCGGTTGCAAATGATGCAGCGGTAGCCGGCAACTTCAATCGCACGCTTCACTTCTCCCGCGTTTTTGTACCAAAACGCGCACTCGCTCAGCTTTCCGTCGGGCGATGTGGCACCCCGACTTTGCATCGAATGCCCAATGTCCAGTATGACAAGCTCCGAAGCATCCGCTGTCGAACTGAGCAGCAGCATGCCTGAAACCAGTATCCAGAGAATGATCTTCATCGTTATCTGGTCTTAATTGCGCCATTCGAAATGAGCAACGCACTAATTTGCCGAGCGTTGTCTGCACCCACACAATCAAGTGGAGTTACACCTTTATTGGTCAGTGCATTCACATTGGCTCCGTGTTCAACAAGCCAACGCGTGATGCTCAAACTGCCGATTCCACAAGCGTAGTGTAAAGCTGTGTTCCCTTTTGTCTCCGGCAGAGTAATGTCAATATCCGCCCCATCGCGTATCAATGGCAGCAGAGTAAGAAGCCTCTTCTGGTAGAGGGCGGAGGTAGCCTCCCGACAGCATAAAGCTGCCATGCGGTCAATCATGGGTTGCAAATCAGAACGATCCTCTGTCGCGAAAGTGGATGAAGACGAAGAACGACTGAGCATTGCTCCATGCGCACTCATAATGGCGCGTATAGGACCTTCATTATAGGTCCCGCGTTGTAAGCAATCCAACGGAGTGGCGCCGCTATCTGATAAAATATTGACGCTGGCACCGTGATTCAGAAGCCATGTCACTTCCTCAAGTCGTCCCATGGCGCAAGCGATATGCAAAGCTGTCTGTCCTTTCGATTCCTTAATTGTCGTATCAATGGGCGCTCCTCCTTTTATCTCTTCCAACAGTCCTAGAAGCAGCATCTGATTGTGTTTAAATTGAGTAGGGGCAAAATTGCTCACCATCGTGGCTCCGGCGATAAAGTCATCCAGCTGCGCAATGTCTTGAGGGGTCCAGCGATTTTTGACTCCCAATTCTTGTTCCAGTTTTCGGATCTGTGCCTGTCTCTTTTCCAGCGTATTCGTAAGCGCTTGGATTTTCTCATCAAGACGTTTCTCGGAATCACCTGCATTCCTTTTTGCCACAGACAACTCCTCAGAATATTTTTCCAGCACAATCTTCAGCTGTTGAATATCCTTTTCAGACAAATCACCCTCTGTTCGAATGAGAGCCCGGAGGCTTTCCTCAGCTTCTCGGCGAGCATCTTCTGCTCGCTTGAGTTTTTGTGCAGACACCGTGAGAGCATCAGTTGCACGAATCGCCTTTTTATGAAAGCTCTGGGAGAATACCGATGCCATCGTGCCGGCCGCAGCCGCAACTATTGCAATAATTTTGTAATTCATAGCTCCTTGCGGTAGTTACCTTAATTTTTTCTCTATTTCTGCAACACGAACATCTGCTTCCTTAATCTTGCTCTCCAACTCATCAATATTGCGACTCTTCATCGCGATATCTTCTTTTGCCGCCTCCCTCAATTGTTGGAGCTCTGCTTCCTTGCCTTCTATCTCCTCTTTCAATGAATGTACCGGCTTCACAAGAGCCGCGATACGTTCGTAATGTTCACGGCATTTCGCTTCATCCCTTTTCTCCGCTTCCTCTGCCTTGGCATTGAGGCTCGCATTCAGGGTAGCTTCATCCGCCGCCTGAACGTTCTCCCAAACATGGAAAACTCCGAAAATCGTCCACATTACCAGCAGCACAATGAGAAAAACCATCCACATGCTGTTGCCGCCCGCGGTGGAATGGGGTGCACAGGGGGGCACTGCAGCAGATGCGACTTCATTCCTAAAGCTCATTGAGAGCGGAGAAATGTCTGCCGCTTCTTCCTCCTGAGCAGAGGGAGGGACATCGTTGAACTCCTCTGGAAGCGGGGGGAGATCGGGGTCAGAAGTATTTTGCTCTTCGCTCATGTTATTCATCTGAGTTGTTGTTGCCGTGATCGCTTGCTGCAAAGATTGTTTCCATAAAATCAGGAATCATGGAAGACAAACAGAACGAAAAGAACGTAATGAGGGGCAAAGAAAAGGTCAATATCGCCAATACGAGGGATAGATTCCCAGAGATTTGACTCCATTCGTTCTCATGATCAACCATAGATATCAACTGACCAAGCGACCCCTGCGTCAGAAGCGCAAAGGTTGTGAGAAGCATGAGAACAGGGGTTAGCGCATGAAGGACCATGAATGTAACGCGAATGAAAAACCGCTCGTAGTTAACCATTTCTCTTCCCGGCACCACAGCTTTTGGTGTAATGATCACGAAAAGCTTGTGTGAATTGATGCTTACGTATCCCACACCGGCAAAGTAGATGGCAAAAAAAAGAATGAGGAACAGCATACTCAAGCCTAAAAATAGATCTCCTACTTGCAATTCGGGAGCTTGAGTTACCATGTACATCCCCCCAAAAAGCAGCAACACGAATGAAAGAATCAGTACCACGCAAGTCACAGCGCATACCATGGCCACCATCTTCGGGATCCTTATCGATGAGAGCCTGATCTTTTTTCCGAAAAGCAAAGGTATCATGGCATTGTAAATCTGATAGCACAGATATTGAAGTATGCAGCCAATGCCTATACAAAGAATCAAAATTCCAAAATTTTTATGAACCTCTTTGTTTGTTAAACAAAAAAATATGGTACACAACAGAGTGCATATTCCCATCGGAGCACTCAATAAACGCAATTTTCTCTCGCATGCTTCAGGAGTATCTGCTATTCCATCCGGGAGATGGTATATTTTCATGAGAAAAGCATCAATCTTCTCATAAATTTGTGTGATCTTGTCAAAAAAACTCATGATGCCGCCCGAGGACCCTTCCTCTCGGTTAATCCGAGATTGCCTTGAAAGGGATGTTGGACGCAAGCCTGTCGGGTTCCCGGTTTTAAGATGCGGTTTTATGGGAGCGGCTCCCTCTGTTGTTTTTTGTTCCCCATTGGAGAGGTCTTCCCACCTCATCCACACTTTTTCCCCACTTTCAATCACCGGAGTTTTGGGGCCTATCTCGCCTTTCTCTGCCAAAACCTTCAGTTCCTCCATGCTGACAGGGCCAATGTTCTTTCCGTCCTTATTATAGTAGTAACTCATAATTGGGTTGGTCTATTGATTCCAGGTCAACAGCAGAAACATGGGCTTTCAGATCATCGATGTGCCTCGCCAAAATCCTACAATATCGACCATAGCGAACTCTTCTTTCGAACGCCACTCAGTCTAACGAGTTCAGATTTCGTGTGCAAGCTCAAAATGCGACAAGACAACAAATTTTACCTGACATGCATTTGAGGTGGATTTTCATATATCATACCAGCCCGAGACGGAACTGACGACCTGACGTGCTGCGGCAAAGCTTTGTCACGCACCGCTTAGCCACTTTCCGTAACTGTGCCGAGCGGCAATTGAAATGGGAAGCCGTTCGGCGGAACTGCGGCGCGGGTGCTACATCGCCATGGAGGGCATGCAGCGTTGCGGGGACTCCTTACTGGTCGGCTAGAGACAGCAAAAAGGGGCAAACGCATGCTTCTAATGCGTTTGCCCCGAAAAAAAGTCGAAATCAGACTCGAAAAGGCGCGTTACGCGGCGGCCGCGCGAATGATGGCAGCGAAGGAATCCGCCTTCAACGCGGCGCCACCCACCAGAGCACCGTCGATGTCCGGCTGGCTCATCAGCTCGGCAGCGTTGGCCGGTTTCACGGAGCCGCCGTACTGGATGCGAACTTTCGATGCGGCATCCTCACCGAAGATCTCCGCCACCACACTGCGGATGAAAGCGTGGGCTGACTGCGCATCAGCGGCGGACGCCGTCTTGCCCGTGCCAATGGCCCATACCGGTTCGTAGGCAATCACAAGTCCGGCCACCTGCTCCGACGTGAGTCCCGCGAGACCGTCCGTCACCTGAGTGCGCAGCACCTGCTCCAGTTGGCCACCCTCGCGCTGCTCCAGCGTTTCGCCGATGCAGTAGATCGGGATGAGTCCGGCGGACAGGGCCTTGTGAATCTTTTTATTGATGTAGGCGTTGGTCTCGCCGTGGTACTGGCGGCGCTCGCTGTGACCGAGCACCACGTAGCGGCAACCGAGCTCCGTGAGCATCGCCGTAGAAACTTCACCGGTGAAAGCGCCATTATCGTGATCGCTTACATCCTGTGCGCCGACGCCCAGGCAACTGCACCCGTTCAGCGTCTCCACAACAGCCGGTATCGTGACGAAAGGAGGGACTATCACTTTTTCCACTCCCTTGCATTCGCAAAGTTTTTCCTCTTTGAAAGCAGCCAAAAATGCACGGGCCTCAGAAGGTCCGATGTTCATCTTCCAGTTAGCGGCAATAATCGGTGTACGTGACATAGTTTTATTGTTTTCTGATTGTTTTCTCCAACAGAGGAGCCGGAGTCAGACTACAGATTTTGAGCCAAAAAGTCAAGTTCAATCACAGTCCTTTCCCGGCAAATCCACATCCGCAATTCAGAAAAAATAGCGCAGAAAGTAACTTGACAGCGAGCAATACGAAGCGTAGGATGAACTATCATGCCAGCCAGAAGAGCCATCATTCCCGGAATCCTGCTCTTGTCGCCGCTCTGCGGCGCCCAAGAGTTGCAGCAGGAGTCGGCAAGTGAACATCCGGCAACTCCTGCGGCGGTGAGGTCGGAGAAGCTGCGCGAACTTGGAGAGCAGATGCTCGCTGACGCGCGTGAAGTTTTGCGACTGCTCGGTGGAATTACGGATCGGACGACGGCTGATAGGGCTACTGAACCGCTGCGAACAAAATTAAAGGAGCTCGACAACAAGCTGCATCAGCTCAGGAAACTTCCCCTCACCGATGCGCAAGACACGCAGACGATCCATGGCGACATGACTGAGCTGACGCATCTCTCCCAAGCAGTGCTGGACATCATTACAAGACTGCAGGATGTGGGGGCGTACGGCAGTCGGAGACTTCTGGACGTTTTTGAAGAATACAAATTCGGCAAAGACCATGCATCCGTTCTGCGTGCGGACGATATGCCGCACAGCCAGCTTTACAATCAACTGACGGATGAAATTGAGGACGCCCTCTACACACTGCGTAAAATATGTGACGATGCCAGTGCGCGCGATGGAGCCAACACCGTGGAAGATTTGCTCCACCACATCGAACATACGCGCAACATGCTTACCCAGCTTGCCGCCCCAAACAGCGATGAACAGCGTGAAGCGCTGGAACCGGCTCGCACTCGGTTGCGCCACGTGGCGGATGAACTCCGCAATGTACACGACTCCCTCCGAAGTCACGATTATTTCAACGAGCCAAGGCTGAAGAGCCTGCTGGAACGACTCATGCGCTCCGCCTTGCCATAAAAACCTCAGGAGCGCGCGGCCTCGTTGGGCATGCCGTACTCCAAAATGACGGCCGCCTCGGATTCAATGGCCTTTTTCTCTTGCTCCAGCAACTCGCGACGCATGCTGTACACACTCTTGGCACGGTTGATGTACTCCTCCGCCGTTGAAACATTTTTGGCGTTCAGATAATTAATTTGCTTGAGCATGAAGCTGCGCCAATTGTAATATTCATTCATGCTAGCGCGTAGTTTTTGAATACGGGTCCGGTGGTCAATCATCTCATCCACCAACTTCAACTTCTCACGTTCGTAGCGATCTTTGCTCTGCTTGTAATTGTACCAATTGTAAAGTTTGGTATCGACGGTGTAGCTAATGCTGAGGTTGAGGCGCGTGTCATCCATATCCAGGAAAGCGCCCTGATAGATGCCGCCGGAAGAAGAAAAGAGCGAGGGGCTGTAAATGCTGGTGTTAATGGTTGGCAAGTAGTTGAGCGCCACGCTGTATTGAGCCATGCGGGCCTGTTCGAGACGCATCGCGTATTGGCATGCGACGAGTTCACTCAAGCGATCCAGTCGGCTTTGGTACTCACTCCAGACAATGTGGGGCATGCTTTCTGGAAGAATATTCCAGCGCGCATCCGAGCGGCCGAGTTGTCTAGCGATGTCACGCCAGTATTGCTCATCCTGATCCTTTTTCTGGGAAAGGCCCGCGTTATCCTGATTTTTCAATTCCTCAGGCGCTTTTTGCTCGAGCTCGCGCAGCTTCATCTCTACCTCTCGCTCGCGCACCATTTTGTACAAACGCGAAACCGCTTCCCTGCACTTCCCTTCCTTCGCCTTGAGAGCGGATATCGTGCGCACCTTGGCAGAATATACCCGGTAGGGAACCTGGGTGAGCGCCGGCATACCGAAGGTCACATTGACGGAATGATTCATCTCCTCGGAATTCACCGCATCGGTCAACGTAGACAAGGAACGAGTGATGTATCCGTAATAGGAAAGCCCCGGCACCATCTCTGTGTACACGCTGAGCGAATCGCGCTCAGCCTGTCGAATCTGGTCCTCAACTTCCTGCACCCCCACATTGTGCCGCATGAGTATGCTCACCGCCTGATCCCAGGTAATCGAACGCTCAGGTACAGCATTCCAATTCTTGGTTTCCTCATACATGCGCTCAACCTGCGACTCTGCTCGCGCAAGATGCCGTTTGACGCTGCACGAACAGATGCACGTCAGCCCAAGCAATATGAAGAAAATGCGCCTCACCGCTGCGTATCCTACCACATTGCCTTGCTCCCGGCAAGCAAGATTCTTGAAGAAAAGTAAAAAATCAGTTTTTTTTAATCAATCAGACGGTACATCTCCCTCCTCCAACCTGCCGCCATCATTCCACGCTCCGAACATCTCGCCGCGCCGCGTGAAGTCGATCAACTTAGCGAGACGCCTGGCAAAGAGATCGGGTTGCTTGCGTTTAATCTGGATGGTATCAATGCGCACCCGGCGGTAAAGTTCGGGAAAAGCGCAGAAATTTCGCCACACCTTTTTATCCGCACGCAAAGCCGCCATCACGTCCTCAGATATGCAGAACCGACGCGCTCGCGACAAGGTCTCGCGACCGGCGGGGGTCATAAGGCCGAGTCGCTCCAGACGCACACAGCGAGCCTTATTCAACTCGCTCCAATTGGAGGCTGAACCAGGACGCCGAGGGGAAAAGCGCTGGCGCGTTACGCCATCATCCATGCGGCGCACAACACTGTCAATCCATCCGAAGCAGAGAGCCTCCTCCACCGCGTCCAAATAAGAAAGAGGACGCGGCGAAGAGAATGAAGCGCGAGCGAGCTGCACCCAACACTCGCGGGAGCTGGAAGCATGCTGCAAATACCAACGCCTCAAGTCATCGCGAGTCATAGCATCTAATTTCACGAGGGACTCCACGCGCTAAGTGTACCACAAACAGGCTTCCGTGGCAACCGCATGAAGACATGCGGTTGCTATGGACAACGCAAAACTGCCAACGGCCCTGTGCAAGGTGGCTGGCTGCGTGTGGGGAGTGCGGGTCGCCTTGCGGTTTGCGCTCGTTTCGTCAGAAGGTGATCTTGTAGCCTGCGCTCGCGTTCACGCTCATCCAGCCTTGGCGGTATTCGAACGAGGCGTCCATGAAGACGGAACCGAACTTGGAGCCGAGCGGAACCGTGATGCCGGCGCCGACTTCGACCCCAACAGCTCCCACCTCCGCACTCTCCACTTCCCGCCGCACAGCCGAGCCGATGAGCCCGTTCATCGCCGTGCCGGAACGGTCGCCAAAGTCCGCCTTGACCAACGCCCGACCCTCAATGATCGCATCCCGGTTGAACGTATTGTGGCCGACCACCGCCTGCATACGCGCGCCCATGCCGAGGGTAAACACCGTCTGGTCGATGTCATCCACCTTCAGACCCGCGTCGCTGCCCGTCTCCGTGTAGCCGTTCACCTGCACATGGCGCACTTCGATATTGGCCACGGGTTGCAGCGCAACCGTCCCCTTCTTATTCAGGAGCCTGGTGTAGCCCACTTCGTACAGGGCGCCGAAAGCGTAGCCTTCCGTGGAGCCATGCGTTCTGTAGCTGCCGCCGACGTAATTTACCGTGCGATCCAGGCGAATATCGGCCAGTCCCCCGCTCACCACAAAGGTGTGCGACCACGCCCCGCGCATCGTGCGGGCAAAGCCGCTCAGGTAGAACGTATCCAGGTCACCCTTGGCCGTATCCGCCGCCTCCGTCTTCAAATCTCCGTACATCGCCGTGAGAGCCAGGCCGACAGTCGTGCGCTTGCTCACATCCAGATTCACGCCGAGTGTGCCGCCCCAGCTGTTGAGGGTGTAGCCAGGCAGGTAGCCGTCCGCATCCAACCTGTGATAGCCGTTCTCCGCGTTGATCCACATGTTCCATATAGGCCACTCATCATAGACATCAAAGATCTCTTCACTGCCCATGGTGGTGGTGCGGTTGCGGATGGCTTTCAACTGGCGGTGCAGGTCTTCCACCAAGGCAGGTCCGAGCGTGGAGATGGACGCGCCGCTCACGGCGGTCAACGTGCACTCCAGCTCCGCGACCTGGTTGTTGTCATACTGGTCGATGACGGCGTTGATGAGACGCTTGTAATCCGAGTTCGGATCGTCCAGCGTGTCGAAGAACGACTCCAGCTGCGATTTGCTCTTCAGCGAATCCCAGAGCATGCCCGCGCCCGCCAGGGCATTCTTGTTGGCATGGGGCAGCGCGCGCTCCAGCTTGTTCTGCTGAGCATCGGTGGTTCGGACCCACAGGTTGTTATTCTCATCGACGTAAACGCTGTTATCCTTCAGGAAGTTGCCCGCACCGGTGAACTTGACGCGCTGATCGATGGATCCTTTCAGATCCTCGTCCGTCACATCGAAGCCCGTATCCAGCCCTCTGTTGTTCGACACCTTTCCGTTACTATGGAACTCCAGCGTTCCCGATCCGGATGCGCTCAAGTCAGCCTCCAGCATGTTCTCTTTCATCGAGCCATCCCCGAAGTCCACGGTCAGATTGCCGTTGCCCAGGTCCACATCGCCCAGCACAAGCGCATCGGACGAACCACTCACGTCGACGGTCAGCTGTGACCCGCTGCCCAGCTCCACGTCCCAGGCGTTACCATTATCAGGATCACGGGTCGTCCCCTCCGCGCTCTTGGCGTTCTTCAGGGTGAAGTTGCCGTTGTCTGCAACTGTCAGCTTACCGGCTTTTCCATCTTCCTGGCTTCTACCCAGCGTGCCGGAAAAGGTGCCTCCGCTCACGGTGAGATTCGAGGCGCTGCCATCGTCACCGCCATCGCTCTTGAGCGTGCCGGTGCCGTTGAGCTCGGATACCGTGTTGTTGCCCTTGCCGATATCCAGCTCGGAGTCGTCAGCCAATTCCACGCCGACGTCGTCCAGCTGGCCGCCATCCTCCTTACCCAGCGTCAACTTGGACCCGTCCGCCACGGACAAGGTTCCGGAACCCGAGAAGGTCGTGCTGTCCAGCTCCTTCGCCGTTTCTTTCCCGCCGGTGAACTCGAACACGCCTCCGTGTTTCAGCGTCACTCGGTTGCCATCCGAATTCTCTTCGCCCTCCGTGATGTCCCCGACGCTCAGCTTGCCGCCGTCCACCACGAGACCTTCGGCAGTCGTGCTGTCGGTGCCGTACGCGAAGTTGAGGGTGCCCAGATGACTGTCCGCGCCCCTCACCACAAGGTCGCCGTTCTCCAGCTGCAGCGTGCCTTCAATGTCCAATCCGCCCTTTTCCGTACCGTCGCCTACCGTCAGAGTGCCCTCTCCGGTCTTCTTGTAGGTCACGCCCGATTCGCCTTTGAGTTTGCCGTCGAACTCGGTGTCCCGTCCTTGCGGCTCAACCTTCCCAACAACGTCCTCCAACCACTTGTCATCCTCCATGGGATCGGGGTCAGCCAGCGAGTTTTTGAGCGTCACGGTACCGTCGCCGGTAGCGTTCACGGTGGATCCGCTCAGGCCGACCAGGTTGTTCACCGTCATGTCCGTGCCGGCTTTGCCCTCACCCAAATCCAGAGTGAGCGTTGTGCCCTCATCCAGCAGCGTGGCTTTCTTCTCGGCGAGTCTGCCCGCTTCCTCCGCCGTGTCAACGTCACGCGGGTCAGACTGCTTGAAGTCCGGATCATTCTTCTCACTGAGCACGAGGTAGATGTCCGCCGAGGATCCGCGCAGAATGAAGTCGCCTCCAACCGCATCCAAGGTGAATCCAACGTCGCCCAAGAGTTTGGAGTACTTTCCGGTGCGCATGAGCTGGTCAAGAGCGTCCTTCGCATCGCCTTCAAAGGTGATCGTTCCTCCGGACAAAGCGCGCAGGTAAGTTGCGATGTCCGCATCGCGATGATCCATGATGATTTTGAGAAGAGCCTCGTTGCTGAAGTCGATCACGAAAGACGGGTCTGAGTCATCATAATACTGACCTTCTTTAAGCTCTATAGCTGTGGGACTCACCTCCGTGATCACCAAGCCGCCGGTGGATCCAATAAGGTAGTCGCTCGCTTTTCCGGCGCCCTGAACGTTACCGAGACTGTCCTTCGAGAAGACGAGCTTCACTTTCGTCTCGCCCTCGCCGCTGCCGACGGTGATGTCGCCATTCACGCCTCGCAGGCGCCCGCCCTCGTTGATGGTAATTTCGTCAAACTGGCTTCCTGTCGTGTCGCCGACATTCACGGTGACCAGCCCCTGTTCAGACTTAGCGGTGTCCACTTTCAGAGCAACGCCGCCCTTGTTCGTCAGCGCGTTTTTGAGCGTGCCGTTCCTCAGGACGAAAGAGCCGTTTTCACCCGACAAGGAGTTACCGGTCCAGTTGGCTTCTATGCCGTTGTCGCCCAGCCAGATTTCGTTGCCGTTGAAGACCAGATTGCCTGTCGAGGTGTTCTTGTCCCCAGCAATCACGAGGACCGCTCCATCCATGGCGTTTTCCAGAACAACGGAGTTGTTGCCTCCGTCACCGCCGATCACGCCTTTGAGATAGACTTTACCGAGCTTGTCGTTTTCCAGACCGTAGTCCACCTTCACGGAGCCCGTGCCGGCGATGCCGAATTCCAGCTCCAAGTTCTCCTGCGTGAGGGATGCGCCCGAATTCCTCAGCGTCCAAGTCGAATCCTCGCCATCAGTCCCGACCTCACTGTCTCCGGCGATGAGCGTGCCGTTGAAGTTGCTCATGTCGCCATCGATGGTGTGGTTGAAGCCGCCTTTCGCGCTGGCGAGAGTGCCATCGCCGGTGACGGGCGCTTTCAAGGTGATCGCCTTGTCGGCGTCACCCTTCCCAGCCGTATCATAGCCGCCGAGGTAGTTTGTGGTGCCTTCCGCCACCTGGACTTCTTTCACCGTGATGGTCGCAGCCGTCACGTCCGAATCGAGCACGATAGCGCGGCCGTCAAGCTTGAGGGTGGAGTTCTCGTTGCCCAAGGTCGCAGTGCTGCCCTTCACGAGCACATCGCTGTTCGTGCCGTCGCCTTTCAAGTCGAGCGTGCCGGTGAAGCCCTCATTCTGAGCCTTGAGTTCGTCTCCCGTCGTAGCAAGGGTGTACCTGCCGGTCACGTCGGGACCTTCCTCCGGGTCCTCACCGATGATGATGGTTCCATTGCCAGTCATGCCGCGCAAGACCTGTACCTTGGCTCCGTTCCGGGCGATGAGCTGCAATTCGGCTTTCTCGTCCTCCGCGCTCAGCAGCAAGAGGCGATCTCTGTTACCCGAGAACGATTCTTCATCGTTCGCCTTGATCTCTACCGTGCTGTCATTCTCACTCGAGAACACCATCTCCAAGCGGCCCTCACGGGAACGCAGCGTACCGTCAAACTTCCCGCTATTGGAGCCTTTTCCGCCGCCGTTCTCGTCCTCGATCTTGCCGGTGTACTCGAACTCATAAACGCCACGTCCAGACTTGATGACGCCTCGGCGGATGCCCAGCTCAATGCCGGGGTTGTCCGTCATGGTGCCGCTGTCGGAGGCGCGGAGCTCTTCGTGCACCATGTATTCGTCCTCACGGGCGACGGAGGAGGGGTCAGAGGCCAGATCCGAGGCGCTCTTGCCTACCTGGATTCTCAGCACAGCGTTTTTGCCGTCGGTGCTGGCGTAATCCGGTTTTTTGATGTGCGACAGCGCACCGTTGGCGAGAACAAGCTGAGTCTCCGTCAGCTCCCCGTATGCCAAAGTGCCGCCGTTCATGATGATTTCGGTGTCATCTCCCAGGGCCTTCTCGTGATTCAGGACGAGTTGACCGCCGATATTCAGCTCGATGCTGGGGATATTTTCACCGTCCAAGCCTATTCCCGCTGACGCGGTGATCTTGTCGCGATCCGCTACCGTCACGCCTTCTCCGAGCGCATCTCCACCCGGACCGATGATGAGGCTTGTTTCTACGGTCAACTTGGATGCGTCATTGTCCGCCACGAAGTTGAATCTTCCGCTCTGCACATTGATGTTGGCAACCGTAATGTCGCCTCTGACGCGCACATCGCCCTCGGTGTAGGCCCCCTCGAAGAAGAAGGCCGTGGCATTCGTCTCAATTGTTTCGTCGCCAGTGCGGTAGAAGTTGTGGGTGGAACCGTCCCAGATGTGATCCTTGTTCTCGCCTGACCACACCCAATCCTCTTCGCTCCACAGATAGACGCGCAGGACGAGAGACTCGCCGTCCGAACCGCGCTCGAACTTGAACATTTTTTTGATGTCGCTGCCGAGGCCGGTCGCCTCCCCATCAGCAAAGAAATGGGCAAGAGTTCCATCCTTCTGATCCACTACGTTGAAGTACTCGAGAACGGCGTCCGAGAAGTCTGTGTCATCCGGCATGCTTTTGCCGAAGAGTGAACTCCAATCCACGCCGGAGGCGAGACGGTAAATCCCTTCGGAAAGGGAATTTTGTTCACCGATGCCGTCCAGCTTCAAGGTCACTTTGTTTTTTGTCGAGGCTCCCGCCAGGCTGAACTTAAGCCCTCCCTGAGCCTGCAAGTAAGCGTCCCCTTCGAGTCCAGTAGCAACGAGATGGTCTTTGCCCATGTTGAAGCGCAGTCCGCCCAGCAGGCTCTGGCTACCCGTGCCGTTCAGGACTAGGTGTCCGTTCTCGATGACGATGCGCCCTTTATATTCCTCTTCCGTGCCCACGCGTCCCGTGGTCTTGTTGAATTTCTGCGCGTTCCAGCTGCTCAGCCCCTTGAGGATGAGGTCGCCCTTACCCTGTTTGATGAAGACGTCGTAGTTCGGCGCATCTTCCTCCTCCACGCCCGCCACTTTGTGCATGACGCGCATGACGGATCCGCTCAAATCCACGCGCAGCCCTTCGTCCACCTCCACCGCATCGAAGTCCTGCAGGATCAGGTTCGTGCTGAACTGGGCTAGGTTGCCAAAGGAATCGTCATCCCCTTCGTTGCTGAAGTGCAGCAGAGCCGCCCCTTCCGCCCACGTGCCTGTCTCCTCGTTGTAGCCCACGGTCGAGAAGTCTTCGATGTCGTGCCCGGCAAGGATGTTCTTCTGGTAGCCGCCGGAAAGGACGAACTGTGTGTAGTTGGTCGGCTTACCGCTCACCGTCGTCCCGGTGTATTGGGTGAAGACCATGTCGCCGGTGACGTGCACGGCGGTGCTCTTCGTGTGCACGTGCAGTTCCGCGTAGTCTCCGGTGTTGAGATGGTTGCCCGCCGCATACACACCGCCTGCCACGGATCCGCTCGTGAGGTTGATGGTGATGTCCCCCTGCTGCGGGTGCACTTCGAGCGCTTCCCCGGGGTCAGGGTTAACTCGACGGAAGGAGCCACCGAAGATGAGTCCGTGCACTGTGCTCCCGTCCACGTTGATTTTCACGTCGCCCAGGGTGAGGTTGTCCGGGTTCGTCGTATTCTCGGAGTAATGACCGCCAATGATGTTGCCGTCGATGGTTCCTCCCTTCAGGTTGATGGTGACGGTCCCTCCAAGGTTAATGGTGTTGGTCCCCTTCGAGTCGGAGGCGTAACTGCCGCCCACGACGAAGCCATCAATGGTCCCGCCGTTGATGGTGAGGTTCGTGTCTGTCTGAATCTCGATGGTGTGACCACCGCTTTCTCCTTCCCCATCCAAGCTGTCAATGAGCATGCTGCCAGCCACCACGGCCACGCGTCCGTGCGCATGGTAGGTGTCGTCGTCCCCGTACACTTCTGCGCGGATGACTCCACCGTTGATAACGACGTTCGTGCTGCCCGTGATCGTGGATTTGCCGCCTTTCCCTTCATCGGTCAGGTAGCTGCCGCCCACCACCACGCCGGTGATGTCCGGCTGCTTGTCCGGCTGCTCATCTCCCTCTTCCTCCGACCACCCGATGACGACACGCGTGTCGCCTTGAATCGTCGAGCCTCGCGTGTCTGCGGACGAGTCCTTTTTGTAGGAGTTGACGTAGTCGCCGCCAACGAGGTGCACATCCGTGAATGAGCCTCCATAGATCTTGAGTTCGGTGAGAACCTTGTCTGCTACCCCCGCTCTTTGCATGTGATCAGGCGTGCCATCAGGGCTGCGGTAGAAGCTGCCACCCGCCACAAAGGGAACCTCCGTCTGCTCCGTCACATCCCTATCTACGGTCGGTCCGAAGAAGCCGCCGTAGATGGTGACGCTGCTCTTGCCTTTAAAGCTGTCTTGGCTGCCTTGAGCAGACTCCAGCGATACGTTGCCGCCTACGACGCGGAAGAATGTTCCGTCATGTATTTCAACGTTCGAGTTGCCCGTGAAGACGCCAATATGGAACGAAGTTTCGGTGTTCGTCGGAGCCTCGAACCACATGCCGCCCGCCACGACGTTGGTGTAGGCGCCGCCGTGCAGTTCCACCAAGGTGTTGCCCGTGAAGTTGGTCGTGCCCGCGCCAAGGGAGTCGCGCCTGCTCGCACCGTTGATGCCGCCGGTGAAAGTGTGATCGTCTTTAGCGTAGATGGTGATGTGGGTGGCGTATTCTCCCTCCTCGGTTGTCCCGATGAAGTTCGAGGTGAGACTTTCCGCGTTCTCTCCTGGCTCTTTCGGCACGGTGTAGTTGCCGCCGACGATGGCTTTGTCAAAGGTTCCCTTTCCATTAAGCCCGTCGCCATTGTTGGCGTCCAGCGTCGTGTCGTCTTCGATCGCTTCGCCATCCAGCAAGTTCACGAAGATGCTCGTGGATCCTCTGAAAGTGGGAGAAATATTGTCGGCCCCTTTGCCATCGGGCACATCAATCCATACGTTGCCGCCAACCACGGCTGCAAAGCCGGTCGCTCCACCCTCCGTCGTCCCGTCGGAGATCTTCGGCGGGTTCAGCACGTTCCCCTCCTCTTCTCCCCTCGTGCTCGGCGTACTCAGCAGGGTGTAAATGAAGATGTGCGTGTTGCCCTCGAAGTCGTAATGACTGTCTCCATACTCATCCGAGTAGGTGATGACACTGCCGCCTGCAATGCCGCCGCGCACGTTGCTCTTGACACCGTTGTCGCTGCCGTTGTCGTCAAATACGGAGATGAAAGTGTCCCCCTGGAAACCGAAGAAGGTGTTGGTGACGTGGTTGCCGCCGACGAGGTAGTCCACCGTGCCGCCTTGCACCTGCAAGTGCGTGTTGCCGACGAACCCGACGAATGCCTCCGATCCGCCGCTGTTCTCGGAAACGCAGGCGCTGCCTCCCGCCAGCAGGTGGTAGGATGCATGCTCCGCATTGTCATCATCCACTTTCAGGACGATGAAGCTGTTGCGCGATTCCTTCGTCGGCGTATCCCCGTCACGGAAGACGGAGCCGCCCACGACGCTCAGCAGGGTGTTTGTCCTATTCTCATCACCCTTGGTGAGACGTATGGCGGTAATTTCCCCGTTCCATTCAGTGAAAGGGTTTTCTTCTTTATTTACGTCTCCTGTGGAGCCTGTCCCGGCGAGGCTCAGGACCGCGTCCGTGAAGAACTGTTTGTCATCTTCTGCTGCCAGCAGTTGATCCAGCACGCCTTCCTCACCGTCAGCGCCAACGTAGGCTTTCACGTACGTGTCCATCTTATTCTTGCCCGGACCGCGATGGTTTTCTTTGTCTCGGACGATTCCCCAGTTGACGTCATATTCGGTCTCGCCCTTTTCAATGAAGTCCATGCGCAAGTAGAGCATCGTCTCATTCTCTCCGTCGCTCGAACCCCAGCGCAACTCGAAGTCGCCACCCTGATCCGAGGCTAAGTCATCCACTGCGGTGAAGAGGTCATGGTACAGAACATTCGCGTCGCCTTGCCCGTCGCCCGTGATGCCCAAGCAGAAGAAGTTGTTGCGGAGCTTCAGCTCCAGCCCGCTTACGTCCAGTGTCAGTGTCGCTCCGTCACCCAACGCATTCAGAGCAGTTTGTATGTCGTCGATCTTCAGGGCAATCAGGTTGTCCGCCGTCGGTGTGCCCGCATAGCTCAAGGTGGCGCCTTTGCCCAGTCCGGAAAGGGTAGTGACGGTCAGGTTGCCTGCGCCTCCACGAACCATGTTGAGGGTGCCGTTCAGTACCAAGCTCGTGGCGGTGAAGTTGCCCGCGCCGGTCATGCTGAGCCGGTGTCCGTCGCCGACCACCAGCTTCTCCACCGTGCCGCCCGTCTTGCCATCGCCCATGTCAATGGAACCGTTAATGTTGAGCGTGCCCGTGATGGCGCCTGTGTAGTCTTTCAGCGTTTTGACCACAACGCGCTTATTGGTGCCATTCGCGTTCTCGATGGTGAGCGCTTGGTCCCCCGTCAATTCCTGGATAGTGAGGACGCCGTTCCCGTCGCCGGTGGTAATTTTGCTGCCACCACTCGCTACGTTGACGCTGACAAATGTGTTGTTGGTTGCCTCTGATCGACGGGTGAGAGTGCCACCGGTCAGTTTGACGGTACCTTTCACGTCGCTGTCGCTACCGTCTGCCGCGCCTAGGATGCCGCCGCTCGCGACTTCCACTTCATCCACCTCCCAGCCTGCGCCGTTGACGAGGAGGGTGCCGTCCGATACTTTGACGCCGCCTTCTCCGGTGACATTACTCAGGGTGAATGTGCCCGCCCCAGTTTTCTCCAGGGTGACTCCCTCGCCAAGGGTCAGGGTTTGGCTTTGTGCGGCGCTTCCCACGTGTTCCTCGTCCGTGTAGTTGAGCTTGAGGGTGTGATCCGATCCGTTGATGACTCCGTTGACCTGGGTTTCAAGGTTGCCCACTTCTAGATCCGCCTGCAATTCGAGGATGGCAGCCCCACCACCAGTGGTGCCGAATTCGAGCTTGCCGGTGAAGTCATTGACTGTGCCTTTCCAAATGAGAGCTGCCCAACTGCCACCGTTGCTCTGAACCTTGAGTGTGCCGTTGCCGCTGAGTTCGCTCTCGCTTTCAATGGTGTTGGCATCGCCATTTTTCGCTTCCTCAAAGGCGAGAGTTTTATTGGTATTGATTTCGATATCGCCGTGGATCGTGCTGGAGATGAACGTCTGCTGGTTGCTGCTGTTGTCAATGAAGAGCTTGACGTTCTCGTTAATGGTGTAGTTGCCCGATGTCTTCCCGTCCCCATTCAGAGTGAGGGTAACACCTTCCTCAACATCAGTCGTGATGGTCCCGCCGATGGCATTCCATCCCGTGGTGAGACTTGCGGCGTTGGTGTTGCCGCCGAGCCAGCCGATGCTGCCGTCGCTCGCCAGGGTGACGGTGTTGCCATTGGCAAGGTAGAGTCCGCCATCGAAATCAAACCCTTCTTCGTCTCCTCCGCTCTTGCCGAGGGTGACGTTGACGTGCTCTCCGGCCCAGCCCACTCGCAGGCTGTGCCCCGAGTTCTCCTTGAAGCTCTCAATGACGATAGTCCCCGCAGTCCCTGCCTCGCTGTCGCTGCCGGTAATCGTGCCGTTGCTTTCCGTGAGGTCGAGTTCCTCGATGGTGAGCGTCGCCCCATTCGCCACGCGTACCGCCGCATTGGTGGTGCACTGCGGTCCGGCACCACTGGCATCTCCTGTGAAAGCAACGGTCCCGACGGTGAAATCTGTTCCTGCTGCAAATTCTGCTACAGAATTAGGCTCATTATCACTCACTACCCCGTTGGCTGTCACAGTGACGCTCTCCGCGAGGTATGTGTCCCCCGCCTCACTCAAGCCCGTGATGTTCAGCTTGCCTTTCGCCACAACGATGTTCCCGACATTCGCCGAGTCGCTCGCTCCATGGAACTTCGTCAAATTCAATCCGCCGTCCCCGTTTTTGGTGAAGGTTTTGTCGCTGCCAACCGTGAAGAGGCCCCCAACCGTCACTGTTCTGACGCTGTTCACGCCAATGGTCGCGTTCTTCTCCATCTCAATGTCCCAGTCGATGGTGATGCTTTCTGTCAGCACAAGAGCCGCGTCATGGCTAGCACCACTCCCGTTTCCTGCACCTGCAAGCAGAATGGTGTTCGAGGAGGGTCCTCCGCTCATTGTGGCGGGGAGGAAGCGGAAAAAGTTATAGTTGCCAACAATCAAACCGGCGCCCTCCGATACATGCAGTCTCTCAACAGTGAGAAGTGAGTTATGCATCGTACCGGTATTATCACCGTTGCCGAAACTCATGGTCATGCCACTGGCAGAGGTGTCCACATCGGGGTCGCCGATGTAAAGGTCCTTCAGAGTATGACTGATTGTCAGCGTATCAGACGCCGAGTCGTAAGTGTAATTTCCACTCAACAGCCGCTTCAGGATGCTTGCATCGCCGCCGTAATGTGAGGTAGTTACAGTTCCTGCGAGCACTACTGCACCGTCGCCATAGACCGTGCCGCTGCCGTCTGCCCAACTGCCAAAATTACTCCCCGTCGTGAACCCGCTAATGACAAGTCGGCTCCCTTGCTTCACTTCTACCTCTCCAAGCTGGTGATTGGCGCCCCCCTTTGTCAACCGCACCACCGTCGCGTCGGAGTCGTCGCCGATAACGAGTTTACCCCCGCCCGTCGCCGTGCCGGTCATATCCCCCGCAAAAGTGATGTCCCCGGCTCCGGTGATGCTGAAACCTTCTGTTTGAGTGTTGTCGAGTCTGACAGAGACGTGCTCATCAAAAAGAGCCTGGGTATTACCATCCAGAGCTATCCCGCCGTTGATAGTCAGAGTCTTCGCTGCGCTATCACTCGTTCCGAATGTCCAGCCGCTCGTCGCGCTGCCCGCTCCACTGAACGTTCCCTTGATGGTGATCGTACCGGCTACAACATCTCCTGCCAGCTGCACAGTACTGGAAACACCGCTCTCGCTGCTATCAAAGGTCACATTGTCCCCATTGACGAAATTGTCCTCCTCCAACACGTCTGAGTTAAGTTTCCACTTGGTTTGACCTTTGTTTTCCCAGGTGCCGTCAGAGCTGCTCCACGTGAGGACCGCGTCGGCCGTACGCAGAACGGTGAGCTGTCCTTGCTCGTTAAGTTTGAGTTGAAGTTTTCTTGCGCTCAGGCTTTCGTTTATCGAGCTATCCAGCGTGACTTTTCCAAGCAGCTCGGCTGTCATACCATCGAAGAGCTGATATTCCGACAAAATGCTGAGGTTTCCTAACCAATCGCCTGCGAGACTGATTTCAAGAGAATCCTGCAGCTCGACGCCTTCCCCGAGGACGATCTTGCCGCCGGTTGCTTCAGCGTCCCCCTCTCCTAGGTTAATGGCGACCTGCAGTTTGCCGCTGTACGTCCCGCTATTAAGTGATAAGATGCTGCCGTCACCCACATGGGCTCCTGTACTGTCGTCGACACTGTCGTTGCCAAAGGTGACGCTGCCGGTGCCGTCAAAGGTAAGAGTTTTCCCGCTTTCTATATCCAAATCTCCTACCTGCCACTTGCCGGTGACTTTCACATTGCTTCCGGTCTGCGTAGTGTCTCCGTTGGTATTGACCGTAATCTTTTTGAGACCCTTGACACTGTCACCCCCCGTACTACCGGCAAGGACAAGCTGGTAGGGTTGCTCTGCTGCAGTGCCTACCTCGTTTTGCCAGAGTGTTCCGGACAAGATGACGCCACCCACCAACGAGGAAGCGTCTGCATCCAGCACCAAACGCGCCCATTTGTGTCCGTCAGTTTTCTGAACTTTGATCGACCCGGTATGGAGGATTTCACCTCCGATTGTCAAAGTACCGCCTCCCGTAAGAACGAGGGCGCCTTCGCCGCTCAATCCACCTTGCAGATTCAGCGCTGCCCACGAATAGTTAAGGTTAAATTTTCCTCCGTCGTTCATGGTTACGGCGCCGGTGACAGTCATGCTGCCTACCTGATTACGATTCTGCACCTCAATGGTGTTGTAGCCGGATATGTTACCGCCCACTTCAAGGTTGCCGGAGGTAACAATGAGGTGGTCATGACCGCTGCTCCCAGTGAGACCCTGGGTGATCTTGACGGTTCCGCTCCCATCATTGAGAGCAATATAGTCCACATTGTTCAAGGCGCCGCTGATCTCCAGAACAGCGCTGGCTGCAGTTGCTTTGAAGCTGAGATGTTGCCAATGTGCATCAATCACCTCGCCATATTGTACAGTGCCGTGTTCGACGCCCAATCCGGCTCCCACAGCAGATTCCGTCGCTGCTGCAAGCGTGAAAGTCCAACCTAACGTTTCACTCAGGGTAAGGTTCAGCGTTTCACCATCCCCGGGGTTAAAGAGGACCATTGCCCCGGCCGCCACATCCACCGTCCCCCTGAAGTCCTCCAAAGTTCCCAATGTCGTCGTTCCTCCCCCGATCTTCAACGTACCTTGACCCGCCAGCTTGCTCACCGAGCTCGTCCCGGTAAAGGTCTGAACAGCGCCTTCGGCAAGTTCCAGAGTCACCCCTTCGCCGAATTGCATGTTCGCAGCGGTACTTCCCCCATCGTCGTCTGTGTTGGTAATCTTCACCGTGGCAGTTGCCCCCTCCTCTCCACTCACAGTGAAACTGGCCCCGGCATGCTCATTTTCCGTCTTCAGACCCTTCACGTCAAAGGTGACGTCGTCCGACAACTCGATGTTTAGGAGATTTACCCCACTGGTGAGGCCTACGTTATCGAAGGAGAGCACCCCGGTGTAAGGACTCCCACTTTCTGCATCCACGTTGCCCGTGATTTTCAGCGTCCCCTGATCGCTCCTTACCGTGCCAATGATGAGGTTCCCGGATCCCTGCATGTTCGACACCGACAACACCGACAACACCGACAACACCGACTCCGTCGTGCCGCTCTGCAGCACAATTCGAGTGTCCTCGACGACATCCAGGTATCCCGAAGTCTCAAATTTCTTCTTCAGCCAGAGAACAACATGAGTATACTCTGAGGTCGAGATGCCATCATCGTACTGCGAAGCCCCAAGGTGAAGATTAGTGTTGATGTTGGTGATATCAAAAGGATTGTCCAGGAGCGCAAAGCACGTGTCGTTGATCCAGAAATTCTTAACATGATCGAAGAAATGCTGCCCATTGCGGTCCGAGTGAGAAGATCCCGATCGAGGTACAGTAGTCCAGTAGTTAGCAGTACCGTTATCAGCATTGGCTGCTCGCGTAATCCAGAGATTGTCAACTTGAAGGTAATTATCTCCACTCTGGTGCAAAGCAGCCGGTCCTCCCAGTTTCGTTTTCGTGAGCTTCAGGGTCTTCACCGAGCCTTTCCCGTACACAACGATCTCGAATCCCCTAGTATCACTCCACTCGACGTATTCCTTTCCTGTCAAGTGTACATCTGTATCGAGGTCCCAATTGTCTCTGTCCTGGCCTCCCGGAGTTGTGTCGTTGAAATACTTATCCCCACTGCCCTCCCACTCCGTTGGTTGGAACTCCGCCATGGTCACCTGCTGGACCAGGGCGAGGGCAGCGAGGGCGCCGAAGCCGAGGGAGGCGGAAGAGAGGGTGGTGGGCAGAGCAACGGTAGTTCCTCAACATGGGTAACACATTTGTATCACAACATGGGTTACACTTCTGCTCGAAATTTGTATCATAAT
>CANRNS010000008.1 GCA_947632055.1 uncultured Akkermansia sp. | reverse complement strand
GCCTTTGGCTATTTGATTCCGTTCTGTCAGCGGCTCTTGGGGACTTTCACCCCAGCTACATGTCATGCCTGACGTACCACAAAAAAACTCCGCGCGCAAGCGCGCTGACTTCCCAAATCGTCAATCGAAAATCGTAAACAGGTGGCGTTCCGCCGCCCGAGGGGTCTTAACTTATACAGTGATTGAATAGAACTTATACAGTAACTTATGCAGTCCATCGATGTTCACGATTCGTACGTCTTCGATGTTGCAACGTATTTCTGAGTCCTGCTTTTAGGTCTGTCCGGCTGAGTGTATTTTAATTCAGAGCCGAGGAGAGGAAGAACATATTTACTGCGTATCCAGTTAACACTCTCCATCTGAAGCATAGCGATGATCTCCTGCATACTGCGCGTCTCCGCTCCTCCCCACGCAACGCGCGTTAGCTTCCACATCGTAACTCGTAACTCGTACATAGTTACAGAATCACGCTTCGTCAGAAGCTGATTCTGTAACCGGCGCTTGCATTGAGGTTGGTGTAGCGAGAGCGGAACTCGGCTGACCCATCGATGAAGAAGGCGCCGCCTCGGCTGCCGAGAGGCAAGGTGAAGCCTACGCCCACTTCCAGGCCCAGCTTGCCGACGCTCGCACTCTCCACCTCCTGGGTGAGTCCGCCGTGCAGCAACGAGTTGTTGGCCTTGCCCGTTCCATCACCCGCATCCGCCTTGGCGAGCACACGCGCTTCAAACACCGCGGCCCGACCAAAGATATTCTCGTGGAGAACGGACTGCAAACGCGCGCCCAATCCGAAGGTAAACACATTCGCATTCACCTCATCCACGTGCAGACCCGCATCGCTTCCCGTTTCATCGTAACCATTGATGTGGGAGTGACGGAACTGCACATTGAACACCGGCTGGAGCGCCACCGTCCCCTTCTTATTGAGCATGCGCGTGTAGGCCACCTCGTACATAAACCCGGCGGAGAAGCCGTTCGTCTCGCCATGCGTCTTATAGCTGGAGCCCAAGCCGTACGGAACAGTGCGATCCAGAGAAATGTCGGAGGAACCAAGCGTGGCCAGGAAGGTGTGACTCCACGCGCCCCGTATCAAGCGAACGTAACCGCTCAGATACACCACGTCGATATCGCCCCTGCCCGAATCCGCCGACTCAGTCCTCAAGTCATTGTACATGGCCGTGAGGGCAAGTCCCACGCTCGTGTGCGCACTGAGCTCCGCGCAGCCTCCCACTGTGCCGCCCCAGCCCTGCAAGGTGTAACCGGGCGCCCAACTATCGGCATTCACCTTGTGATAGCCACTCTCAGCATTTACCCATGCGTGCACACGGCTCTCGCCCGGGTCGGCATTCACACGAGGCTCGCCAGCCATGGCGGCGCGGTTGCGCATGCTCTCCAACTGCCGTTGCACATCCTGCAAGGTAGCAGAGCCGAGCGTGGCCACCGAACTGCCGGCCATCGCCGCCAGCGTCCGATCCATGTCCAGCGTCGGATTGGCCAGACCGAAGATGATCAGCAACGGGTTGATGTTGTCCGGATCAACGCCCTGCGAGAGTGATTCGGCCAGCTTCGCCAAGT
This sequence comes from uncultured Akkermansia sp., assembly GCA_947632055.1. Taxonomy (GTDB): domain Bacteria; phylum Verrucomicrobiota; class Verrucomicrobiia; order Verrucomicrobiales; family Akkermansiaceae; genus Akkermansia. The sequence goes on along the minus strand of CANRNS010000008.1, from coordinate 41,149 downwards.
CGCCGTTGGCCCCCGCCCCGCGCACGTACTTGCCCGCCTTCGTGTACGGATCCGTCAGATCCCATGCCAGATGACCACCGGCCTGCACGTTCTTGTGCTGCCCGGGCTTGAGGTACTTGTTGTTCATGTTCCTCTCCATGCCCATGACCCACTGCTCGCCGTCTTTGTAGAGCTTGCCGTTGTAGTGCTCCGCTCCCAGCCCCGTGAACCCGGTGTCCAGGTAATCGTTGACATTCTTATCGGTCAAGTCCTCCCAATACTCGCCGTTTGCGCCTTGCAGCGTCAGATCCTCCCCGAGTCCGACATTTCCGCTCCCGTCGCCGATGTCCACCGTCAGCTTCGCCTTCTTGCCGTCCTTGGACTCCTCAACTTTCACGTTGCCCTTGACACCCTCAGAGATGTCGCCGAGACCCAGCGTGCCGCCGGCTGCCAGCTCGATGTCGCCGAATTCCATCTTCTTGTCATCCGCGGTCAGACCCAGGTAGCCGCCGTCGTCGATACCCAGATCCCACGTGGCATCCGTCGTCACATTGTCCAGCGTCAGGTTGCCGCCCTCACCCACCGTCAGCTTGCCACCTTTCTTGTCACCATCTGAAATATCCCCACCTTCCTGTACCTCGTCATTGGTCAGTTTGCCGGAGAAGGCCCCGCTGCCCGGTCCCGTCACCGTCAGATCCGAACCCTCATTGCCGGACACCGTACCGTTGCCGGAGAGGGAGCCGATGGAATTACCCGTGCTGCCGTTCAGATCCAGCTCACCACTGTCCTTCACGGTCACCCTGCCGTCCGTCACCAGAGCGTCTTCGGCTCCCGTCTCCTCCTTGTCCTCCACGGTCAACTTGCCTTGGTCTCCAATGACGATATCGCCCGTGTGAGTCTTCTCCTTCACAGTCTCGCCATTTTCATCCTTCACGGGGTTTCCTTCATCATCGAGTTTATTGGTCCAACCGCCGATGCTGCCGCCGTCTTTCAGCGTCAGCTCGCCGCCGTTCTTCACCGTGATGTCGCCATCGCCCGTGATGGACGAACCCTCGCCGGTCACCGTCAGCTTGCTGCCTGTGGTCTCCGCGGGATTCGTCTCATTTCCGTCCTCATCCTTCTCCGCAGCCTTGGTCGTCCTGCTGCCGGACACCGTGATGTCGCTGTCCTTCGCCACCGCACCGCCGGAGAGCGTCACATCCGCGCCATCCTTCACATTCATGCCTACCCCATCCAGCACGGTCTTGTCATCCCCCTCACCCGCACCTTCCATGTTGAAGGTCAGACTCGACCCGCTGTACGTGCCGTTACCCTCTCCTTCAGTCATATTCGCCGTCGTTCCTCCCACCGTGAGCGTACCGGCGCCGACGACATTGCCGTCCGCATCCTTCTCCGCCTTGAAGACGGTATCCTTCAGCGTCGTGCCAGGTTGGCTATCGTCCTCACTCTTCTTCGCCGAGTTGTTGAAGGTAAACTCGCTGCCCTTGCCGAGCGTGATGTCGCCCCCGACCTTATTCTCCTCTCCCGTCTCGTTCTTTCCTCCCTCCACGATGTCGTGGACGGTGATGTCCGCGCCGTTCTTGAGGGTCAGACCCGTGTTGTCATCCAACTCGTCGCCCGTCCCGTCCGGCTTCGTGCTCTCATCGTAGGCGAACTTCAGCTCATCCAAGCTATTGCCGCCCTCGGCATTGCCCTGTACAGTGACGCCGCCATCTTTGATCGTCAAGTCGCCCTCAGCATGGATGCCGCCCTTCCCGCTCTTCGCGCTGCCGAGCGTCAGCTGGCCGTCGCCCGTCTTGTCGAAGTTCACACCCTCCCCGCCTTTCACCGTGCCTTCAAAGGTCGTGTCCAAACCGCGCACATTGAAGCCGTCCGCCACTTCATCCTTACCCTCGCCATGCACCGTGTGGTCGCCGTCCGTCACCTGCCCCTTGTTCCAGCCCGTGCCGTCCAGCAAATCCTCCACAACAAGCTCGTTCTTGAAGGTCACCGTGACATCCTCACCAGTCAGCTTGCCCTCCTCTTTCTTCACATCCAGCGTCGAACCCTCCAACCCGACGAGATTGTTCAGGGTCACATCCGTGTCATTGGCACCATCTTTACCTGTCCCTTCCGTGAAGGTAAGCGTGAGCGTCTGCCCCTCATCCACCACCACAGACTTAGAATCCTCCATGTCCTTGCTGTTGGTACCCACCACAATGGTGTGATCACGACCGCCGTACTCGCCCTCTCCCAGCACCAAATACACATCCTTGGAGAAGCCGGAGAGGATCAAGTCGCCATCAATAGCACCCGTAATCGTGTAACCCAGCGCATCCAGCAGAGCGCCGTAGCCGCTCGTGTGCTCTTTATCCTGCGCCTGGAGCAGGCTCTTGAAGTCTTCCTCCGTAAAGCCGAGGCTACCGCCGTCCACAACGTGCAGATAGCTATTCTGCTCATTCTCCTTATTGCCCTTGAGTACCTCAACAAAGGCATCCGTGGAGAAGTCGAGCACCACGCCACTGCTGACATTGCCGCCCTCGACCTCCCCGTCCTGCGTCACCTTCAGCGAACCGCCCCCCGTCTCATCAAAGACGATCAACGCATCGCCATCGCTGGCAGAAGCGCCAACGTTGCTCGCCCCGAACTTCAGCGTCACCTTGCGGTTACTCTCCTTGCTCGTCTCAATATCGCCGCTCACGCCCTTAAGCTGTCCGCCCTCCGAGCCGTCCACGGTGATGTCGCCGAGTGTATCTGCTTTCATGCCCTTCACGTTCACCACACCTGTGGCATCCACCACGATGCTGCCGGAGCCCTTCGTGAAGCTGCCGCCGTTGGTCAGCGTACCCTCCTTGAGCGTGAAGGTCCCGTTGCCCTGCAGCTCCTTACCGCCCCAGGTCGCACCCTTGCCGTCCAGCACAAAGCCGCCGGTGGCCGCTTCCTCCCCACCATTGCCTGTGATCAGCGCGCCGGTCGCGGTGTTCTGACCGGACAGGATGATGTCGCCGCTGCCCGCGTTCTCAAGATCGAGCTCCTTCCCCAACCTATCGTCACCAATTTTGCCGGTGATGCTCAAATCCACGTCTGCCGCATTTTTATCGCCATCCACGGCGCTCAACGTCACCTTGCCGTTACCGGCCAGATTAAAGCCAAGCTCTATCCCAGAATCCCCCGTACCATCCACCTTCTGTTTCAGCGTCCAGCTCGAGGTCGAGTCTCCCTCAGTGCCCTCCATGCCACTCGTTACCAAGCCCGCCACAATCGTGCCCTCGAACCCGCTCAAATCGCCCTCGTAGGTGTGGTGGAAGGCTTTGTAGCTGCTTCCCTCGTCCTCACCCCAAGCATTCGCCAACACGCCATCACCCGTGAGCGTTCCCTTCAGCGTGATGTTCTCATTCGGGTTATTCTCCGAACTCTCCATGCTGTACCCGCCGATGAGGTTCGTACCGGTCACGTCGATGCTCTTCAGCGTGGCTTCCGTCGAATCGCCGCTTGCATCCTTTGTATCGAACACGATGGCACGTCCGCCGAGCTTCAGGTCGGTATTGCTTCCGCCGAGAGCTCTCGCGTTCTTAAACGTCGCCACGCTGCTCGTCCCGTTGCCAAGGTACGAGATCTCACCCGCGAAGTTCCCGTTGCCTCCGGTGATGACATACTCGGTGCTGTCACCCGTACTGCCGATCTCAATGCGCGCCACGGCATCATCGCCCAGCAAGCTCTTGATTTCGTCAGCCATTATTCCGGCAATTGCCGCGTTCTTCAGTTCACCGCTAATCTTCACCGTGCCACCCGATGCACTCACCTTGAACACGCCGCCTTCCGTCACTGTGATGGAACCGCTGAATGTGTACTCACCGCCTGCCGCACCAGTGATGTTGTAGCTCAGGATACCCTCCTGCACATTAATCTCACCCGCGTACGTCTGAGGAGAATCACCGTCTTCCTTCCACTCCATGGTCAGCCCGAAGCGACCGCTCTTCTCGATGCCGTGCTCTAGCGCCTGGAACACCACGTGCCCCGATCCCGAAGTCAGCGAGGGACCACCCAGCGTGATCGGCTTGTCCATGCGCTGCACCACAGGTCCTTCAGATGGTGTCCCAGTCTCGGCGACGCCAGCAGGCTCACCGGATTTCTCCAGGGCGAACTCCTCGTACGTCTTGCCCACTTGGATCTTGAGCGTGTTCCCTTCCTCCAGATCCAGCTTATCGGTGAGGGCCTGATTATTCGTGCCGTAGTAGAGACTGCCATCACCGGTCTCCGTGTTGGTGTTGTATTCGCCGAATGCCAATGTACCGCCGCTCAGCGTCACCTTTGCACCCTCCTCATCCATCTTCAAGGCATTGTTGTTGCCCAGCGTCAGCTTGCCGCCCTTCAGCTCCACATCCTTGATGTTCGTCTCCACCTGCAGCTCCGCCGATCCGCCCTCCACCGTCAACTTGCCGGCATAGTCGCTTTCGCCCTCGCCAGTCACGTTAATCTTACCATTTCCGCCATCGGCGAAGACATGATCGCCACTCTCCACAACGATACCCGATGCGGACGCCTGACCTGTCACGTCAACTTGCCCGTCCTTTTCATCCGTGAAGTGCACCACCGGCACTTCTTCCGATGAGACATTGTCTTCTATCTGGTCTTCATTACCATCCTGCCAGTTGCTCTGATCCGTGTCTCCCCACACCAACTTGTCGCCCGGCTGCTCAGGATCCTCCTGAGGAGCCCAATACCACTCGTCCTTGACCTTCTCCGAGAGATCGAGCACGAGACATCCATTCTCAAACTTCAGATGCCAATTGATCTCGTCCCCTTTGTCTTCCACCTTCTTTTGCTCTGCAGCGACCCATGCCTTGATCGCCTCCGTATTGAAGTAGCCGCCAGCATCCCCATCATCGACACCCGTAAGTCCGCTCACGAGGTAGAACTTCCCGCGACGCAACGTCCCTGTTCCATCCTCACCGCCGAAGGTCAAGCCGAACTTTTTACCATCCGGACCAAACGCCCCATCCAGCGTAATGGAGCCACCCGCCAGATACGCATTGTCTTTGTTGGTCCCGATGCCATCCGCCAAATGAATCTCCAGATCACCACCCAGCGTCATATCCCCGTTCACCACCAGACGTCCGCCCGTGATGGCGATGGCGCCGCCGAAGGTTCCGTGATTAGCCGTGTCAACCGCACCGCTCAGCGAGCCGAATCCTCCCACGGTCAACGTACCCGCACCGCTCTTGGTGAAGCTCGTCACATCCTCGCTCAGGTAGAGACCCGCTGCCTTCACGTCGCTCGCAACGTTCACTTCGTCGAAGTCCTGCAGGGTCATGTTCGCCAGACTCTCATTCGCCCCCGTCACGTTCAACGTAGCTGTATTCACGGCCGACGTGTCGCCCTCGTTGCCGTACTCCGCCTTGCGGTAGCCGCCGGAAAGCACACCGCCGGTGAACTCGAACTCGCTGCCCACGGTCACCTCCACGCTCTTCGTCTGCGACGTAAGCGCATCAGCTCCACTCTTCGCAATGCTCTCGTGCCAGCCCGCACCGTACACACTGCCCTCCAGCGACCCGCTCGTCAGCTTGATGACGATGGTACCCTTGTTCTGATCGCCCTCATTGGCGTCCACCAGACCCTTGCTTGCCGCGCGGTAGCTGCCGCCCACAATGTTGCCCGTGATGTTGGAACCGTCCACAGTGATGCTGATGTTACCCAGATCCAGCCTATCGGAGTGGCTCACCACCTCGCTGTAGTGTCCGCCGTACACGTTGCCTGTAATCTCCCCGCTGTTGAGCGCAATCGTGATGTCTCCGCTCTTCAGCGTGTTCGGGTTGGGCGACTCACCCTCCTTGTGATCGCTCTGGTAGCTGCCGCCCACGATGTCGCCGGTGATCTTCCCGCCGTTGATGGTGAGCTTCGTCGTCCCTTCTACGGTCACGCTGTGTCCACCGTGCGTGTCACCTCCGTCGATGATCATGTTACCGCCCACCACGGCCAGCTCGTTGTGTACGTGGTCACTGCTCTCCTCTCTGGAAATCGTGCCGCCGTTGATGGTCAGCTCCACCCCGCCCACGCTCAGGCTTCCGCCCGCGCCGTTATCCGTCAGGTAGCTGCCGCCCACCACCACGCCGGTGATCGTGATGCCGTTCTCAGCGTCCTCTGCATCCGAACCAATCGTCAGCTTCGTCGTGCCGGTGATGGCCGCGCTTCCCTCCAGATCGCTTCCCCCCTCCGTCTTGGAGAAGTTCGCGTAGTCGCCGCCCACGATGTGGATGTCGTTGAACGTACCGCCCGTGATCGTCACATTCGTATCACCCGTGCGCACGTTGCTGTCGCCGCCGTCGTGACGGTAGAAATCGCTGCCGACAACGATGCCGATCTCAGTCTGGTCAATCGATCCATTCTCATCATGATCACGCGAGCCAAAGGTTCCGCCGTTGATGATCACGTTCGTGCTACCATTGGTCACCTCCTCGGCATAGCCGCCGCCTCCAAGCGTGTAGTGACCGCCCACCACGCGGAAGAAGTCACCATCCTCCAACGTGACGTGCGTGTCGCCGGTGTAGTCCAGATGATGATCGCCCGTCGCATGTTCCTCGAACCACACACCACCAGCAATCGCCTCCTCGTACGTGCCGCCGTCAATCGTGATGTGCGTGTCGCCCGTGAAAGTCGTGCTGCCGCCGCCGCCCGCCTCACGTCGGCTCGCGCCGTTGATGCCTGCGGTGAAGACGTGCTCCGCCCCGGCCGTAATGGTGATGTGCGTGTCGCCCGTAAACATGGCGTTCCGCTGCACACCCTCGCCCGTCGTAGCCGCTGCCGCCGTGAAGTTGCCGCCCACGATCGCCTTGTCAAAGGTTCCACTGTCGGGAGCCGCGACGTCTACCTCCGTCTTCTGTTCGTCTTCTCCTCCCTTGGACGGCTTATCCACCAGGTTAATGGTGATGTTCGTATTGCCGCGGAACTTCGGCAGCACAGCATCCTGATTCTCCATGACTCCCGAGGAATCCACCCAGGCGTTGCCGCCCACCACGGCCGCAAAGTACGTGTCATCCCCATTCGCGCCGTCGGATATCCCCGGCGTCTGTCCATTCACGTTGCTCAGCACATCGTAGATGAAGATGTGCGTGTCGCCGAAGAAGGCGTCAAATTCCTTCATACTCGTGCCGCTTGTCAACGTGCTGCCGCCCACAATACCGCCCAGCACCGTGCCCTTGAACACGCTGATATAACTGTCGCCAATGAAGGAGAAAGTGCTGTTGTTCACATGGTTGCCGCCCACGATGTAATCCACGATGCCCTCAACGCCATCCTGACGATCGGTTGCCTGCGAATCCAGCTGGATATGGCTCGTCCCGCGGAACACGGCCTTCCCTGTCGGATCTTGCACTATGCAACTCGACCCTCCCACCAGCATGTGCAAGTGGTTGTTCTCTGCCGTTCCATTGTGCAAGAACTCGATGTAGCTCAAACCATTGTGTTCGACTAATTCGTCAGCGCTGTCAATCAAACGTCCACCTAACACAGTCGCATACGTTGCCGTACTGCTTGCCGCCGCGCCCTGCGTCAGCCGAATCGAGGTTTTTCCGTTCTCCTTGTACGTTTCATTCTCGCTCAACTGGAGACAATGATCGATGAAGCTGTCTTCCCCTCTTCCTCCATTGAATACATCACCGCTTACTTCGATGCCTTTCCACACGTGAGAGTCTTCACCGTCATCGAAATACGGAGCGTTGTACAGACCCATCGTCCCCCAAGCGTTGTCCCAGCTGAATGCTGTGAACTCAAGTTCATGATTCACGCCAAGGTGCAGGTGGTAGCTACCGGTTTCCATGTATGGCTCCCATTTCACCCACCAGTCATCGTCTGATATATCTGTCCGAACGAACCTGATGATGTCCTTAAAGAACTCTGAAATTTCTCCCTCCGTATGCTTCCCGTTACTCACAATGCCGAGGTCGAACCCGCCTTCAAGCAAGAGTTGATCAGAGAAATTCGCCCAAATACTGGCGAGGTCGAGCGTGAGCTCATTGTGATTCAAGCCGGTGAAGAGACCTTCATCCAACCATAGTCTCTCGCCATCGGCATCCTTCCCGTAGCACAGGATAGCTCCTGCAGAAATGGAAAGCTGACCGCTGCCCAACACATTCCCATCGGCGTTTATTCCTCCTGCGAAAGTGAGTCCACCTTCGTAAGTCATGTACAGCCTGGCGCCGGCATCCACGTGCAGCACGCTGTTCAGCGTGAAGTCGCCCATTCCGGTCTTGTGGAACCCATCGCCGTGCGCGTTGTCCACGTGCAGACTACCTTCACCCGTCACTGTCAAGCTGCTACTTCCGCTGCTCTGCATGACTTTGTCCACGTATACCTTGGCGCCTTCGCCAGCATACACGCTGATGGTGGCACCTGCATCATTCTTGATGTTTTGCAAGTGCAGCTCCTGCCCGCTCACCATTTGGTTGCTCTCGCTTCCGAAGTTCATCGAACCCGTCAGCGTCCCCACGTGCAAAATCTGCTTACCGTCTTCTTCAAGCGAACTAGCCCACTTGACATTGCCGCCGGTTCCTGTTCCGGTCAATTCTACAAGATCAATTTCCTGATTGGCAGAACCCGTCAGCCTGTTCAGATCCAGCGTACCGCCATCCGCCAGCTCAACGCTGAGGCCGCTCATATTCTCGTCACCAAAATCCAGCACAATACTGCTCCCGCTTCCACTCGCGCTGAGTTTCTGTCCCTCGCCCAACGTGGTCGATGCGCTCTTGAGCGTCAGTGTGCCTCCGCTGGTCACGCTCGCGCCGCCGTTGAGCCTCACGCTTGCGCCGCCCAGCTCCGCCATGCCGTCAGCCACGGTAAGCGCACCGCCCAAGGTCACGGCCCCACCGCTCGTGGTCAGACTGCCATTCTTCCCGATGCTCAGCGTTCCGGTCACAGTCTTCGCCCTCGCACCGCTCAAGGCGAGTGCCGCCGTACCTGCCGTGGCAGACACCGTGACGTTACCGCCCACCTGCGTCGCACCGACCAGCTCCAAGGTGCCGCCGGTCACGGTGATGCCACCCGCCACGTCAATCAATTTGTTTGCACCGGACGCATCCAGCGCCAGCTTGCCAGCCTCCACGGTCAGCGTGTTGCCCGCAAAGCTTCCCACAATCTTCTGCGTGCCGCTGCCCTTCTTCGTGAGACTCAATCCGCTACTTGCATCGGTAGCGCGGGTGATGTCCGCATACACCGTAGCTCCGCCCTCCATCTCCTCATCCCCCTCTTGATCAAATGCCTTCCCATTAAAGTCGATGATGAGCTTGGAGCCTTCCGCACCCTGGATGGACGCCGTCAGACCTTCCGTTCCCTCCAGGTACTTCACCACGTAGCCCTCCGTTGCCGCGGCGGTGACATCCAGCACGCGCTGAGACGTGTTGGCATAGTAGCCCGCCACGCCTGTGCTGTCTGCCGAGAAACTGATGGCGTAGTTCGCCAGAGCATCAGCATCAGTGTAATTCAGCTTGATGGTGCCGCCCTCGATATCAAGGCATCCCTTGCTTTCCAAAGCCGTAGCCGTGGTGAAGGTTCCTTCCAGCGTCAACGTATCTCCGGCTCGCTTGGTGATCGTGTGCCCGTTGCCGTCCAGAGTACCGGTCAGCTTCAGCTCTCTTATGGTATTATTGCCATTATTGAACTTGCGCGGATCCTTCTGGGTTACAACAATGGAAGTGTCCTCCTCAGCAGTAATGTTCCAAGCAACGGTACGACTCGAGAGAACCCATGCGTACAGCGCGCCTTCCATTTTAAGGAAAGCATCACCAACTCCATCATTGCCGCCAAAAGCCCAACCACTTGGCTGAACTTTGGAACCATTCCCAGAAAGATGCAAAGTGTTGCTGCGATTATTCGCAGTCTTGCCCAAGTTATCGTTATCCCATACCATGAAGGTGCTACCACTATCCACCCATATATTTTCGACATTGGCCAGTCTGCCGGAAAAATGTGACGCTGCTTTCACGACAAGGGTTGAATTCCCGGAAAGTCGCAAGTTCGCGAGAGCAGGGGTCACATCCGCCGCATCACCATTGACAAAGTTTGTTGCAGCAATCTCCTTGAGGAACCAGCACAAAACGCCGGTATTTTTCTCATTGATACAAGTGCCAGTATCCTTCAGCACCAGTTCGCCGTCACCGTGAACGAATGGGAATTTACGGCTGCCCGTATAGTCCACCGCATCTGCTCCGCAGAAGGTGAGCTTGCCGTTCCCCTCAATGTTGACGCTGTAGCCATCTCCGGTCGTATCATTGAAATTCTTTGCGGCGCCCGTGTAGATGGTCATCTCTGCGCTGCCTTTAATCGTCAGTTCGCTGCAGGTGAAGGTATTGGCGCTGGCACGGTTGTCTGTGAACGTCCCGATGCTCAGCGAGCCGGATTCGACCGTGATGCTTCCAGCCGTCACGTTGCCGGTGAGGGTCTGCGTGCCGGTGGAGGTGATTGTCAGGCTGCCGGTGATGGCGCTGGCGATGCTGCCGGTTCCGGTGAGATTCAACGTGCCAGTACCGTTGATTGTGCCGCTAGTCAACGTCACACTGTTCAGCGTCAAGCTCGCGGCGGCATGCCCCGGATCCGCATCGCCGATGGTCAGCGTGCCGTCCAGCGTGGCGAAGGTCAAGCTCTCGTTGCCCGCCGCATTCAGCACGAGGTTGCCGTTGGACTGCACATTGATTGTGCTGTTCGTCACCGCCCCGCCCATCACGAGCGTGGCGTCCACACCCGCCGGATCCTCATCCGTCCCATTGCCCACCGTCAAGGTACCGCCGCTGAAGGCCTCCGAGAAGCCCTGTGCGCCCTGCGTCACCGTGATGCTGCCGACATCCGACAGATCACCGCCAAAGGTCTGCATCGGGGTCTTTTCGTCCGTTTCAGTTGCGACAAAGTCATTCGTGAAGTTCAGACTCAGCTGCGTATCGTTACTCTCTCCGTCGTTAATCGTTCCGTCACCCGCCAAGCCTTTCAGGGTCACGCTGCCACCGTCCTTATTCGTGAATGAAAGCGTGCCGCTCGCGTCACCCTCTTTCTCCACCGTGAACACCGTGTCGGTATAGCTATCGCGGGAGAAGCTCTGCGAGCCCGTGGAGCTCACCACCACCTCAGCCACGCTCAACGTGCCGCTGTAACTGCTGTTGCCCGTGCCGGTGATGGTCAACTGATTGCCATCCACCGTGCCGGTCTCAGTCGTCGAGGAAAGTTGCCCGACCGACAGCCCCTCTTCACTGACCGTCAGATGACCCTCCACCGCCAGCGTCACGTCGTCATCGCTGCCGCTCAACGTGAGCTGACCCGCGCCGTCCGTCACCGTCAGCGTACCGGAATTACCGTTGTCCGTGAGCTTCATGCCGAGCTTGTCCGTCTCATTCGCCAGCGTGATGCTGCCGCCGTCCTCGCCGACCGCGAGATTCGCCCCCCAACGAGAGGCGTCACCCGTTACCTTCAGCACGCCATTTTCTCCATCCAGCTGCACCGTCCCCGTGAAGCCTCCGTTCTCGAGCGGGTGAGCGTCCGGCTCCTCGCCCTCGTGGGTGGTGTCGATGGTCACAGTCGCGCCCTGTCCAACCACGATGGAACCGTTGCCGGTGATATTGCCCTGCAGCGTCACCTCATCCTGGAAGGTCGCCGTGCCGCTCACATTCAACGTACCCTGCACCGTCAGACTTCCCGCGTGCGCGTCCTCATCCGCATCCTGGAAGGTGAAGGCGCCCGTGACGTCCATGTTCGTGACTTGGACATCCGCATCCAATTCCACCGTACTCGCGACCGTATCGGGATTCTCAAACAACACGTTCGCGCCCGACGCAAAGGCGACATCCTCGTCCTTGCCTCCATTGATCTTCCAATTGGTCTTTGCAGCATCCCAGCTGTCGGTGTCGTCGTCACTCCCATCGCCATCCCACACGAAGGTGTTTTCAGCCACCAAATTGTGCAGCACGAGGTAGCCGTTCTTGGTCATCTCCAGCCTGTGGTAGGAGTCCACAAATTCATCCACCAGCTTGATGGCGTTCATCCAGTTGTCGGTGTCCCTGTCGGTCCAACCACTCACATCGAAGAGTTGCCAGCCTTTCTCTTCGTCACTTCCGAGCTTCAAAAGCTCCGTGGTGAGATCCTGCACATTCAGCGTGAGCTGATTGCCCACGCTAAAGCCGCCCAAACCGCCCGTGCCGAGCACAATCTTCGTGCCGCTCCATCTGCCTGACTCCCCATCCTTCGCAAGAGTAATCTTGAGGGTGGAGGAACCGTCCGTTCCCTTCGTAATCGTTCCGATGTTGTACGTGCCTGCCGCCAGCTGCAAGGAGCCGCTCTTCAGCGTCAGCGTACCCAGCTCACTCCAGGCCGCGTTGGCCGTCACGTCCGCGTTCACGATGAGTTCACCGGCACCGGAAACAGGTCCCAACGTAGTCGTGCTCGCCAGTTCCAGCGAGCCGCCCGTCAGCGTGACCGTATGCCCGCTCAGGTTGTGCTCCACCTTGCTCAGTTTCAGAGCGCCGTTCGTCACCGTCACGTTGCCGCTCACCTCGCCCTGCAGGTCGAAGCTGCCGTTTGTTGCGTCGAGCTCAAAGTTGCTGCTGATGCCGCCACCGTAGCTGCCGGAAACAGTCTCACCTTCCAGCTTGAGATTACCGCCGGAAATGCTGCCCGAGCCGCTCAGCCCGTGCACCGTCAGGGTCTTGGTATCGCCGATGCTCACCGCGCCGTCGCTGGCCACCGCCAGGCTGCCGGTGATGGAGCTGTCCGCCGAAAGTTTCAGCGTGCTGTCCGCCGCACCCTCACTGGGTGTGCCGTCGCCCACAGTCACGCTACTCGCCGTCAGAGCCGTGGTGAACTCCATCATTCCCTTGTTAATCTGCACCGTGCCCGCATTATTCGTGCCGGAGAAAGTCTGCGTCCAAGTGCCGCTCCCCGCGCTCAGCGTGATATTCGAGTTGGTCAAGATGCCGCTGAAGGAGGCTCGCTCGGCGGTCGACCCCGTGATGGTCAAAGTACCGCTGCCGTCCAGCGTGCCGGAGCCTGTGAGTTGCGTGGCGCTCGCATCGGCGTTCAGCGTCAGTTTCCCGGAGTTTTCCCCGGAGCTCAGCGCGAGCGCGCCAAGGCTATTCTGGGCCTCGCCGGAAAGAACGAGCGTACCCGCCGACACCGTGGTCGTCCCGCTCGCCGTCACGCCGCCGCTCAGCTCCTGCGTCCCCGTCCCGTTCATCGTCAGATTGGTGAGACTCAGCGCTCCACTGTATGAGCCGCCCGCGCCATTGATGGTCAAGTCTCCCAAGGCGCTGAAGGTTCCGGCGGCGGTGCCATCCGTCAAACCACCCACCGTCAAGGCGTGGTTGTCCATGTCCATGCTGCCGCCGCCCAATGTCAACACGCCGGTGATGGTCAACGCCTGCTCCACATGCAAAACGCCGCCCGTCACGCTCGCCGCGCCGTTCACGGTCATCGCCGCAGAGCCATGCAGATTCAGCGTGCCGTTGGAAACCGTCAAATTCGTCTCCAAGCTACCTCCCGCGCCGATGGTGATGCTTCTGCCGCTCAGGGTGAGGGTTCCATTGCTCACTTCCACCCCGGCCCCGGCAAAATCGCCGCTCAGGATCTGCGTGCCGGAGCCGGACATCGTCAGGTTCACGCCCGCTTCCACGCTCGCCGAGGAGGTCTTCGACTCCGTCTCGCTTCCCGTGATTTCCAGCGTGCCCGTGCCATTGATGGTTCCGCCGGCTGTGTCCCCGCTTTGCTCCAAGTAGCTCACCTGGTACACCCCATCGTCCGTGCCGGTTCCATCCGTCAGATTCAGCGTGGCCCCGTTCGCCAGCTTAATGCCGTAGCTCGCCAGAGCCGCATCCGCATCGTACGACAGCCGCAACTCACCAGCCGTCATGTCAATGACGCCTCCCTTGTCCCCCGTTGTCCTAAAGGTATCGCCGAGAACGAGCGTGCCACTGTCAACCCTCTTGAGCGTATGACCCTGGGCGTCCAACGCACCCTTCAGAGTGTAGACCCAGTCGCCTCTCACACTGATCGAGGCATTGTCTTCCAACGTGATATTCCACTTCGTTGACTGACCGTTTGCCAGCACCAGAGCAGCCACATTCTTGTCGCCGTCAACAGTACTACCTCCCTCTGCTGTGGCAGAGCCATAACCCGCCAAATGCAGCGTGTGGTCGCTCAACTCGCCGCCCAGCGCGCTCCAAGTTTCGCCTCCCTTACCACCACCTCCAATGTACAGGGTGTTGTATTCCTCCACCCAGATGTTTTTCACATGCTTGAGATAGTAATTATCACCATCTGCACTTACCATCGAGTTTTTCAACACGAGCTGGGTATACGTTCCTTCTTCACTCCTCAGGTAGAGGTTCGTGATCGTGTTGTTATCGTTAACATCAGTGTCTGTGGAAATCAAGCCGTGGAGAACACCGCCCTCATAATTACTCAGTCCGCTCAGCACAATGCTGCCCTTGCCGCTGGCATAGCCGGTCCAGGTTCCGGTTGTCGCACCGGCGTGAATCACCAACTCGCTGCCCTCGCTCAGCGCAATGTGCCCGATGTTCTTCGCGCCGCTGGTGTACACGTGCACCGTGGTTCCCTTGGTTCCATCACCGAGGGTGAGTGTCTGCAGCGTGACATCATTGCTGCTGCTCCCCTCGGACGCGCCGAGGTTCAGAACGCCGCTGTTCACGGTGATCGTACCGCTGCCAGCTGACACCGTTCCGGTGAGGGTCAGGCTGTGGGAGGTCTCGCCCGTCTTGGACAGATCCACCGTGAAATCCAACGCATTGTCCGCTCCCAGCGTGCCGCCGAAGTTGCTGTCCGCACTCCCCTTCAGGGTGATCTTCCCTGCGCCGCCGATGGAGGAAGTCGTGGTGCAGCTCTCTCCGAATTGGGTCAGCTCCACCGCGCCGTTTTCAGCCACCGTCAGGGTGCCCGCATTGTTTTCCCTGCCCAAGGTGAGCGTGCCAATCTTCACCTGCGCCGCGTTGTCCTCATCCGCCGCCGTGGTGATCTCCAAGGCGCCGGTAGTTATCAGGAGATCACCGCCGGAGAAGCTGCCGCCGTAGCTGCCGCTCGCGCCGGTAAAGGTCAAGTTCGCGTCGGAAATGTTACCGGTGAAGTTATCGAAAGCCGAGACGGAAACGAGACTGGTCAAGCCGCCCTGTTCATCAGTCGTACCGGTGATGATTCCATCGTTGGCGAGGGTTCCCACCGTCAAACTGGACACACCCTGCAAGCTCACGCTTCCGGCCAGCGTGCCGCTCACCGTGGACATGCCGCCGAAGGTAAGCGAGCCGGAGCTCACCGTGACATCGCCCGTGATGGTGGTGTCGGTCAGCGTCTGGTTGGCGCCCGCGATGGTCAAGTTCACCGCGTGATCCGCCTCGCCCAGGGTCATGTTGCTCGCCGTTCCCTCGCCACTCGTCAGGGTGAGGGTTACGCTCGTCCCGCTCGTCGTCACCTTGCCGTATTCTCCCGTCAGGATGCCCGCGTTGGCGTCCGCGCCCAAGGTGAGCGTGCCATAGGAAGTCACCTCGCCCACCTTGGTTCCCGCAAAGTTCAGCGTCCCGGTGAAGAAATTGTCGGTCAGATCCTTCTTCGCATTCGTCAGGGTCACGTTGCCGCCCCCCGCCACACTCAGCGTGCCGCTGCCGGTCAGCGCACCGTCCACCGTGACGGTGTTGGAGAACTGCGCCGTGGCGTTGTCTTTAATCGCCAAGCTGGACACCGTGATGCTGCCTTCGCCACCGAAATTGTACTGCGCGGTGGAGCCCGAGCCGCCGGTTTCCACCTGCACGGTCATGCTCCCCGCCGTCACGCCGGAATCGTCAACAGTGATAGCATAGGCATCCGCCTGCGCCGCCGCGGCGAAAGCCACGTTCGCGCCGTGGGAGAATCCCGACCACTGCTCCGGCTTCAGGCCTTCGCCCCATTCCTCGTACTTCGTGCCATCCTCGCTCCAGGTCAGCTTCCCATCCGTGTCGAACTCCGTCTGATCGCCTTCCGCGTTGGAGTTGTTGTCCCAAGTCAGCGTATGGTCGGCATCGTGCGTCCAGACCAGACAGCCGTTCGCATCTAGGGAGAACTCGTACGCGCTGGCTAGGCCGTTCTCGTAAACGCCATGCTCGTCGTACCACGCGATCGTCACTCTCTCGTACCAATTGCTATTGATGGTCGCACCATTCAGATCGATCAGCTTCAGATTTCCCGTACCAACCTTGTGGACAATGTCGTTGAGGCTGCTCGCATCCAGCTGCAAGGTCAATGTGACATCGCTTCTGAAGTCGATTCCTCCGCCTGCGCTCAGCTTCAGCCCCGTCCAATCGTCCGAGGTCGAGGCGTTCTGGTGGAGTTTCAGCGTGGTGTCCTGCGTCACGCTCAACGTGCCGACCGTCAGGTCGTTCGAGGAGCTCCCGCTGTTGCCCAGATCCACCGTGCCGCCGTTCAGGGTCAGCTTGGTGAGGGCGGCGTTGCTTTCCACGGTTCCGATGGCGAGCGTCCCGCCTTGGATCTTCAGCTCACCGCCGTTTGTTGTTCCGCCCAACGTCGTAACCGTCAGACCGGCGCTGCTCGCGAGTTCCACCACGCCGTCGGCCTGCATGGTCAACGTGCCGATGGTGTTCGCGGCGTTGCCGAGGGTCAGCGTGCTGAACCGCTCACCGCCTTCCGTCGCCGTAGTCTTGCCGCCCACCGTGACGCTGCCGGCGTTCATCCCGCCGTTCACGGTCATCTGCCCGCCGGACTGCAGCGTGATGGCGCCGCCTGCTGTCAGACCCCCGCTCGTCACCGCGCTGCCGCTGTAGCTGCCCTCCACCGTCACCGTGCCGCCGTTGCTCACGGTGAAGGCCTTGCCATTCACCATCTGCCCGCTCGCGGTGAGCTGACCGCCATCCACCGAAGAATCCGAGTTTTCCTCCCACCCGAAGGACACATCGCCGTACACCGTGATCGTGCTTCCCGCGCCCTTCAACGTAATCGTCCGCACTTGCAGCAGGGCCTTTGCATCCGCACCCAGAGAACCTTCCGTCGCAGGCTCGGCGCCCGCCACCAGCGTGCCCGTCGAAGTATCATCGCCGACGGTCAACGCCCCGGCATGCGCGACACCGAAGTATTGTTCCTGGCCATTGCCCGCGTTGCCGTGGATTCCGCCCGTGGCGGTCAGACTCGCGCCGCCCGTCACCTTGATGTGGCCTTGCACGCCGCCGGTCGATCCTTCATCATGCACATTGAGCGTGCCGCCCACGGTCATCTTGGCGCCCCCGCTCAGCTCGATGCTCCCGCCGCCATTCAGAGTGTCGTCATCGCCGCTGTAATCCCCGGCGATGTTCACGGTTCCGCCCGTCACCTGCAGCGTCTCCAGGTTCACCATCTTGCCGTCCACGGTCAGCGTGCCTCCCGAAATGGTGGAAGTGACCACGGGGTCCGCAGCGCTCTCATCATAGCCCAGCGAGAGATTGCCGTGCACCGTGACCGAGGACCCGCTGTGCTGCATGGTGAGGCTGTACACCTGCAACAAAGCATTCTTCGTCCCAGCGGTCGCGCCGCCGATCTCCACCTTGCCGGTCGAGTCCGCAGCGCCCACCACCAGCTTCCCGGCGTGAGTCTTATCGAAGTAGTAACCCGAAGTCGCCTCGTCGCTCGCGCCGTACAGCGATCCCGCCACAGTCAAGCTTCCGCCTTGGACGAGAATCTCGTTGACGGTACTCGGCTCCGTCCCCGACCTTTCCACGAGGCGCAAATCCCCGGCGAAACTCAACCCGCCGTCCGTCACCTGCACCGTCTTGAGCATCATCTCCGATTCCGATGAGAACGCCTGCGTCCCCGTGCCCTGCTTCTTGAGGGTGAGCGTTCCGTCCGTCATCGTCACACCGGTCGTCATGCTCTCAGCCGTGCCGGGGTTGATGATCAACGTGCCTGCGCCGCCGAGGGAGCCATTCCCCGTCTCCGCCAGGCTCGTCACCGTCAGGGTGTCGTTCTCGTCAATCGTCAGACTGGCGCTGTCGTTCACGGTCAGAACCCCGGTGTTGTTCGTTGCCGCGCTCAGGGTGAGCTTGCCGCTGCTCACGGTCAGGCTCGCGCCGGTGAAGGCGCCGTTCAGGGTGAAGCCGGTACCCACCGGAGTCCCTCCCGTCCAGGCGTAAGTGAAGGCAACGGTGATGGCGCCGCCGAACGTACCCGCCGCTTCCGAATCATTCAAGGTCAGCGAGCCAGAACCCGTCTTGCCGTCCGCGCTCTGGATCGTTCCCTCAGTACCGGACAGCTTGCCCGTGGTCAACGCGTTTCCGAGACTCAGCGTGCCGCCGCTCATCTCCACGCTCGCGAGATCGCCGCCCGCGCTCAGCACGGCCTCGCCGCCCGTCACTTTCAAGCCGCCGTCAAAGCCGTTCGCGGGCTCTCCCGCCGACTTCGTCAGCGCCTGGGAGAAGGTCACTGTGCCGCCCGTCACGGTCAAGACAGCGTCCGCCGCGCTCTTCACCGTGTTGCTGAAGGTCACCGTACCGCCGAATCCCGCGCTCTTCTGCAGATCCAGCGTGTCCACCATCAGGCTGTTGCCCGTCCCGGGATTTCCCTCCCCGGAGCTTGCCGCCGTGAACACGTAGTCTCCGGAGCCTGTCACGGTCATCGTCCCGGCCTGCACCGCGCCGGAATAGGTCACGCTGTGATTGCTCGGCGTGCCGTCAAACTTTACGTTGTCGTTGGCCTTGAAAGCGAACTGGTCGCCGTGCGTGCCGACATTCCAATCCGCATCGCCATTCGCACCCTCCCAAGTCGTGTTGGTCGTCCCGGTCCAGACGAGCTCCTGACTGTCCAAATCTTCCAGCGTCAGGTAGCCCTGGTCATCCAGGTACAGCGACCTGCGACCGAGGTTGGTCAGCAGACCCTTGTACCCCTCGGCCAGCACGATGTGCTCATGCCACGCCGCGTTGCTTGTCACGACATTTCCGTCAAAGAGCTTCCACTTCTTGAGTTTGGCGTTTGATCCATCCGCCGTCTGCCCGTTCAGAGCATTCACCACGCTCTGGTTAATCACGATCTGCAGCTGCTTGCTGCCGCTCAGCGCGGCGATCGACTCCAGGGTGAGCCGGGTGATGGCGGCGTTCGTGTCATTGCCCGTACCGGCAATCGCCATCTGCAGGGAGCCGCTGCTGCCCTCCAGCGTCAATGTGCCGATGTCGTACGTGCCCGCGCCCAAGGTCAGCTTCCCGCCCATGGTCAGGCTCTTGAGCTTCCCTTCCATCTTCTTGATTTCTCCGCTAGCCGACAGAACCAAATCGCCCGCCGCCGTGTCAATCGCCCCCGCGTCCTCTGAGGTTCTGGTTCCGGCCGTGAGCGAGCTGATGACGCCGTCCTTGCTCATCGTGAGCGTGCCGCCCTTCAAAGTCACGCCGGTGGTCGTTTCTGTCAAGCCCTCAGCCAGCGTCAGCGCGCCGCCCGTGACCTCCAAGGATGTGCCTTCAAAGGCCTTGCTCAAGGTGAACGCGTTTTCTCCCGTTCCGCTGTAAATCAGGTTGACACTCAGGGCGCCCGCAAAGTTGTCCCCCTCGCTCGATCCGTCGTAGGTCAGGGTCAGACTGCCCGCGCCATCCTCCGTGCCAGCGATTGAGCCGCCCTCAGTTCCGATCAACGTCTTCGCCGTCAGAGAGACGCCTTCGCCTATCGTAAGCGCGTTGGCGCCCACATTCAGCGTGCCAATCGTGTTGTTCGTACCGTTCAGGGTGGCCTCCTTGCCCAAGGTCAGGGTCGCGTTCGCGCCGTCCAACCCGGTCAGGGTCGCGCTTGTCGTGGAGGTGCCGCCCAGAACCAGCTCGGCGCTGCCTTCCAGCTTCACCTTGCTCAAGCTCAGGCTCGCACCGTCCAGAGTCTGCTTGCCGCCCTTCAGGGTCAGCTCCAGATTCGTCACCGTGCCGGAGTAAGTCGCAGCGTTGTCGAAAGCTCCATCCTCTCCTTTCGTTCCCGTCAGGGTGAGGGCGCCGGTCAAGGAACCGCCGCTGCCCTCCAACGTCGCCGCCTCCAAAGCCGTCCAGGTGCCGCTCTCCGTCTGGCTTCCGGCAGTGACGCTTCCCGTGGCCTTCAACGCACCGCTCGTCTCGCCGGTCAGGGTGATCGTGCCCTGCGCTTCCAGCATACCGACGCTCTCCCCACTGCTGCTCAGCGCAACCTCCAGGCTGTTGCTCCCTGCGCCCTCCAGAATGCCGCCCGTTTTCACGGCAACCTTGGTCTTGCCCTTCGCAGTCAGATGACCGCCCTCCAGGGTGATGGTTCCTCCGTAGCTTTCGTTCCCTTTCGTCGCCAAATCACTTTCCACGATCATCGCCCCCTTCAAAGTCAGGTCGCCCTTGCCGACCAGCTTGCCGTCCTGTCCCACCGTCACGTCCACGTCAAACTCCGTGTTCGCGCCCAGGTTCAAGGTCCCGTTCACAGTCAGGCTGTCCTTCGAACCTTCTTCATCATCAGCAGAATTAGCCTTGAACGTGTACCCCAAATCGCTCACGGTCATATTCGCCACGGTCAGCGCACCCTTCAGGGTGATGTCCTTGTGGGACGAATCAGCCGTGTTATCGAAGGTCACATTGGTGTCCGAAATGAACGCCGACAGATTTGTGTGCTCTCCTTGTCCGACCCTCCAGTCGTCCTTTTCAGTGTCATCCGCATCCCAAATGGAGTCTTTTCCTGCCCAAGTCAACATGTCGCTGGCGTCCTCGTAGTACAGCTTACCGTCATCGTCCAGGTACAGATTCCAACCGGGAGTGAGATCGCCATGATCCAGCAGGATCTTCTCGGCCCAGCCGGAATGCGACTGCGCCCAGCTACTATCCACCTTAAAGAGTTCCCAGTAATCGCCCTTATCCGTGCTACCCTTGATGGCGTTGAGAACGTCCGTCGTGATGGTGATGGTCAGCGAGGGAGTGTTCTCGCCCGTATTCAGACTCTCGAACGCAATGCTCGTGGTGGTCGCCGGGTTTTTGAGAACGAGCGTGGTATCCCCATCCAGCGTGACATCTCCGAAGTCGAACGTACCCGCTCCCAGGGTCAACGTGCCTTGGAGGTGCAGGCTCGTCAGCCCGCCCGCTTCAGTCACGTCCTGCGCTGTGATCTCAGTACTGCCGCCGAGCACGAGGTTACCTGTGCCCTTCAAATTCGTCACTGTGCTGTCCGCAGCCAGCTTCAAAGTACCGCCCGACTGGACATCCACGTTCTGCGTAGTACTCGTCAAAGCTGCACTGAGTTCCAACGTGCCCGCCTTCACGGTCAAATCCGCGCCGCCAAAGGTCTGGCTCAGGGTATAACCCTCGTCTACCGCGTTGCCCGTTCCGTTGTACACAAAGTTGCTGCTGATGGCGCCGCCAAAGCTGTCGCCCGCGGTATCATTCAGGGTCAGTGTACCCGTGCCGGTGATATTACCTGTACCCGTGAGCGCCCCCGTCTCCAAATCACCTCCCAGATTCAGCGCGCCGTTCGTGTCGAAATAGATGCTGTCGATTTTGTTCGGAGCACCCTCCACCGTCTTCTTCAGGGTCAGCGTACCGCCGCCCACGCTCAAGCTCGTCAAATTGCCGCTCATCGCGTCGATGGTCGTGTCGGTGTTCAACACCAAATTGCCGTTGCCGCCGGTCAGGCTCGTGATGTGTCCGCCCGCACTCAAGGTCAGCGTACCCAAACCACCGGTCAAATCCAACTGCGCGCCATTCGCACCGCCGAACGCTTTGCTCAAGGTAACGTCTGCTGTACCGGCGTAGGTCAGGTTCGACTCAATCGTCGCGTTCACCCCACTCAGCTCACTGGTATTGGTCAGCTTCAGCGTACCATCGCCGGAAATCGTGCCCCAGAATTCTTCATCACCCTCCAGCGTGGTCACGGTCAAAGTGTGGTTCTCTCCAATCGATACTGATGCGCTACTTGCCAAATGCAGCGTCGGGATGGTACTCTGCCTCGGCTCAATCTCTTCGCCTGAAACACTCTGTACGCCTGAGAATTTCACGGTGCCAGCCACGGTGAATCTTGGAATATTGCCTGTATCCTCGCAAGACGCCCAGGAACACTCAAAAACGGCCGTAGCACCGGACTTGACCTCAAAGTCGCTCCATGTCTCACCGGTGGCGCCCGTGAACTTCAGCGTACCTTCCTCCACCGTAATGGATTCGGTATCGAACTTGATTCCGGAGAACACCTGCGTACCCGTGCCACGTTTCACGAGTTCAACTCGACCACGTGCCTTTTGATTCACGAAAGCACCGGCATACTCTATCTCCCCACTTCCTCCATCATAATTAATAATCAGCCGACCTACATGACCCGGCGCGTCCATGGTTACTTGGGCATTCTCATTATTTCCTCCACTCAAACCGCCCACGACGTAAGTGGCATTGGTGGCAGTGCTATCCGTATTTACAATGATCAAACTGCCGTCCACAGTCACCACCTTATTGGTCAAGTGCGTCGCGCTGCCAGTAGCATAATTGAGGGTCAGCGTAGCGCCACTAGCCACGTTGATCGTCGGGTTCGCGGCTACTCCGACGCTGAAACCTGACCCCAGCGTCAGATTTCCGGAAGTAACCGTCAACGCGTCACCGGAGAATTCTCCGGTCAAGCTGTACGCCGTACCGTCAAACTCGAAGTTCGACCCGATACTCCCGCCATAAGTCCCCGATGCCGCCTTCAACGTGAGCGTGCCCCCGCCGTTGATGCTGCCCTCATCACCCTCCAGCGCCTTCGTCTCCAAATTGCCGGTCAGCGTCAGCGTGTCGGCTCCCTCGAACACAACACTGCCGATCTTGTTCGGAGCAGTCGTCTCATCACTCGCCTTGTTCACGGTCACGTTCCCCGTCAGATTCAGCGTACCATCCCCGCGCAGATTCTGCACGCTGCCACCCGCCATGCTCAGGGTACCGCCCCCCTTCACGTCTGCCTTGGAGACTGTTATACTATCAGACAAACCTCCACCCGTTCCGCTCAAGGTGAGGGTACCATTCGCCTCCACGGTGGCATCCTCAATATCTACCTTGTTCCCCGTGAAAGTCTGATTAGCGATAGCGTCGCCCTCTCCGTCAACGATGATGGTCAGCCCATTCACCGTGCCCGCGTAGCTGCCGTTCGTTCCGGTGATGGTCAATTTTCCGTTCAGCGCGCCTTCCTCGCCTCCGTCACTGTTCACGCCTGCCACGCTCACTCCACCCGTCGAATCACCCGTCACCTTCGCGCCATCCGACAAGGTCAGCGTTCCCCCTGTCTCGCCTTTCAAGGTCAGCGTTCCCTGAGCAGTCAGATCGCCCGTACCGCTCAGGGTCGCGGTCAAAACTTCAGTAGGCACATTGCTGCTACCGTTCAAGGTTCCGCCGCCCTCGTCCAGAGCCACATTCACGCTCCCCTTCGCGGTCAACGTGCCGTTGTCCAGCGTAATTGTGCCCGTGTACCCATCCCCCAGCGCAGTCCCCACCGTGAGGCTGCCGTCCTGGCTGAGCTTCAGCCCGCCGTTACCCGCCAAGCTGCCCACGGTGGTGTCCAGTTGGAAGGTCGTGGTGAAGCTATCCACGCCCTCCGCTTTCTGCAAGGTCAACGCGCCCGTCACCTTCAAGCTCTCCACAACCTTGTCATCTTCCCCCTTCGTTGCCGCAAAGCTGTAGCCATCCGTCTCCACCGTCATGTTCCCCACGGTGAAGGTGGCGCTTCCGTCCGTCCCGCTCAGCGAAACCGTCTTCTTCGTTGACGCATCGCCGAACACCACATCGCGATTCGCGTGGAAGGGCGACGACACGTTGTCATCGCCTGCCTCCCAATCCATATCCTCGTTCCCCTGCGTCCAGGTGCCATCCGTGCTGACCCACGTAAGCGCATCGCTCGTCAAATTCTTGAGGTAGAGGTTTCCGCCTTCATCCACCATCCACTCGTAATCGCCCGCCTCAAAATCAATGCCGGTGATGGTGATGTTGTCCAAGTTCTTAACCGTGCTGTCCGCGGCGAACAAGGCCAGCTTGTGCGCCTCATCACCCATGAACCAGAAGGCCAGATTAGGGTCGCCCGTCAGATTCAGGGTCAGCGAAGCACCGCCGAAATCGAGTGCGCCCAGTTTGAGGGTGGCGCCGGTGTAGCCATTGTCCGTATCGCCGTTGAGGGTCAGCCGCAGGGTACCGCCCTCGCTGCCCTTCAAGGTGCCCACGTCCAGCGTGCCCGCCTCTGCCGACAAGGCGAGGGTCTGGCTCCCCAGGTTGACCTCGGAAAGCGTGGCATTGGACGCAATGGAACTCAGGGTCACCGCGCCGGTGGCTCCCGAGAGGTCAAGGGCGCCGTCCGCACTCTCGGTCCGCAAGGCCAGGTAGTCCCCGCCGGCCACCTGCAAGGTTCCCTGAAGCGTCAACTGACCGGCCTCCCCGCTCGTGCCGTAAGCCGCTCCGAGTTTCAGCGTCCCACTGGTGACGGTCAAGTCCGTGCCGCCGTAGCCCTGGGTCAGGGTATAGCCCGTGCCCTCTGTCGCAGCGTACACTAGGGCGCTGCTGATGGCGCCTCCAAATTCACCATCCGTATCGGTCAGTGTCAGCGTGCCGCCTTGAATACTGCCGCCATCACCGCTGAGCTCCGTCACCGTCAGGCTCGCAGTGTTCTGGAGGCTGACAACGCCGTCCGCAGCCACGCTCAACGTGCCGATGTCGTTCGTGGCGTTGCCGAGGGTCAGCGTGCTGAACCGATCACCGCTTTCCGTCGTCCCCGTCTTCTTGCCGCCCACCGTGACGCTGCTGGCGTTCATCCCGCCGTTCACGGTCATCTGACCGCCGGTCTGCAGCGTGATGGCGCCGCCCTCTGCCAGACTCTCGCTTGTCTCCGCGCTGCCGCTATAGCTGCCGTCCACCGTCACCGTGCCGCCGTTGCTCACGGTGAAGGCCTGCTCATTCACCATGTTCCCAGTCGCGGTGAGCGTACCGCCATTCACCGAAGAAGTGACGCCACTTTGCCACCCGAAGGACACATTGCCGTTCACGGTGATGCTACTCCCGCTCCCTGTCAGCGCAATACTCCGCACCTGCAAGAGCACGTCGTTGTGATCACCCGTGTCACCTACGGTCAGCGTGCCGGTTGTCGTAGCATCTCCCACGGTCAACTCCCCGGCGTGCGCAACACTGAAGTACTTCTTCTGGCCATCGGCCTCGTTGCCGTGGATCCCTCCCGTAGCGGTCAGCGTAGCGCCGCCCGTCACCTTGATGTGGCCATACACGCTGCCATCCGGGTTATCATACACGTTGAGCACGCCGCCCACTGTCATCATGGCGCCCCCGCTCAGCTCGATGCTCCCGCCGCCATTCAGACTCGTTGCATCGCCGCTGTAATTCCCGCCGATGCTCACGCTTCCGCCCGTCACCTGCAGCGTCTCCTGGTTCACCATCCTGCCGTCCACGGTCAGCGTACCTCCCGCAATGGTGGATGTCACCCCCGCCGTCGCATCATAGCCCAGTGAGAGATTTCCGTGCACCGTGACCGAGGAGTTGCCGTTCTTCATGGTGAGGCTGTACACCTGCAGCAAGGCATCTGTCTCCGTTTCCTCACCGATCGTCACGGTGCCTTTTAATCCTCCATCCCCATCGCTCCCCACCACAAGCGCCCCCGCATGCGCATGGCTGAAGTATTGGGCGTGCTGCGCACTGCCGTCCACCCCGTAGAGCGAGCCCGTCACAGTGAGTGTTCCTCCCACCACCTTGATGGTATTGAGCTCCTCCCCCGTCTTTTCCGCAAGGTACAAATCCCCGGCGAAACTCAGCCCGCCGCCCGTCACATTCACCGTCTGGAGCGTCGCCTTGATCGGCTCCTCTCCGACCTTCCCGAACGACTGCACCCCATCGCCCGTCTTGGTGAGGGTCAAGGTCTGACTCGATAGGGTCGCCTTAGCTTCCAATGACCCATTATCGACGTTGAGGATCAGGACACCCGCGCCACCAATTGTGCCACCTGCACCGGTCAAGCCTCCCTGCGCCGTCAATGTAGCGTCCGCGCCAATCGTCAGGCTGCCGCCGTTCATGGTCAGGTTCTCCACCGCATTGGTCACCCCGTTCAGGGTGAGGGCGCCGCCGTCCTCCACATCCAGCGTCGCGCCCTTCAGCGTCACATCGCCCCCCACCGTCGCCGTTGCCTTAAATGTCAGCGTGCCATCATACTCATCCTCCGCGCTCAGCGTGCCGCTGATGGTGAGGGAATCGGCTCCCTGCCCACCTTCGACAGCGTCATCCGCTGAGTTGGCGCTGAAGGTGTAGCTCGCGTCGTCCTGGATCCTCACGCTGTTCGCCTGCACAGCTCCATCGAGAGTCACGGCAATCTCGCTGGTGACGTACTTCCCGGCCAGCACGACATCGTGCCCCGTCTGATACTCCACAGCTTCATCGCCGCCATCCGGTGTGTAGTGCCAGACCTCTTGATCCGTCCCCGTAGACCCACCCGTGTTGGCCTCCCACACCAGGGAAGAGTCCGCCCCCGTGAAGTACAGCATCCCCGCGGTGTCCACGAGAATGAGCCGCCCCTTCGCGTTCAGCTCCACCTTCCACGAGTGCCCGTCCTCTCTGCCCAAGTTGTCCAACTGCGATTGCACCTCCTTCAGGTCGAAGGTGATCCCGGCAGTGCTCATCGACGTCCCACCCCCCATGGAGAAGAGCTCATAATACTTCGTACCGTCCTCCTCGTTCCAGTTGCTGAAATTCCAGGTGCCCGTCAGCTTGATCTTGAGCGAGGGTTCCTTGGCCTCGGCCGATGCCGTGGGGGCGGTGTTGCCGAGCTCGAACTTGGCGCCGTCGGCAATGGTCAGTTTGGCGCCGGAGCCGTAGCTGAAGCCCTCAGTCGCGATGGCAAACCCGGCGGACGCAACCCCGTCGCTCTGCACCACCAGATCGCCGCCGTCCCCGATGACCAGGCTCGTCAACCCGTGCCCGCTCGTCTTCTCAAAGCCTTTCAAGGTGAGCTCCCCATTGACCCTCAACGTCCCCGACGCAGCCTCCGTGCTGCCCGCCGTCAATGTCGTCACGCTGCCGCCCGCCATCGTCAGGTTGCTCGCCAGGGTGAGATTGCCGATGCTGTTGCTCGTCCCCGCCAGCGCCAGCGTGCCGGACGACACATGCACCTCCGCCGCCGTCACTGTACCGCTAAACGTCTGCGTGCCCGCGCCGCTCATCGTCAGGTTGGTGGGACTCAGTGCACCGCTGAACGAGCCGCCCGCGCCATTGATGGTCAAGTCTCCCAACTTGCTGAAGCTGTCGGCGTCGCTATCGCCGCCATCCGACAAGCCGCCTACCGTCAAGGCGTGGTTGTTCATGTCGATGCTGCCGCCCAAAGTCAACACGCCGGTGATGGTCAGCGCCTGATTCGCCGTCAAGCTGCCTTGCTCCCCGACGTTCGCCGCACCATTCACGGTCACCGTGGTTCCGGTCGTTCCGCCCAGATTCAGTGTACCGCCCGTCACCGTCAGATTTTTGTCGCTATTCCCCGACGCGCCGATGGTGATAGTATCGCCGCTCAGCGTGAGGGTTCCATCGCTCACTTCCACCCCGGCCCCGGCAAAGGTACCACTCAGGGTCTGATTCCCCGTGCCGCTCATGACTACCTTCACGCCCGCTCCCACCACGCTCGCCGAGGAGGTCTTCTCGACACCGGCGCCCGCCTTAATTTCCAGCGTGCCCGTGCCGTTGATGGTTCCGCCGGCTGTTTCACTGTTGTCCAGATACTCCACCTGGTACACCCCATCCTGATCACTGCTGCCATCATCCGTCAGCTTCAGCGTGGCCCCGTTCGCCAGCTTGATGCCGTAGCTCTCCAAAGCCTCATCCGCATTGTACGACAGCTCCAGCGTGCCAGCTGTCATGTCAATGACGCCGTAGCTACCAGCCTCCGTCGTGAAATCGGTTCCGAATACCAGCGTACCCGCATCAATCCGCTTGAGCGTATTCCCCTGCTGAGCGTTCAATGAACCGTTCAGGGTGTAAGTATACCCATTTCTCACACTGATCGAGGCATCAGCTTCCAACGTGATATTCCACTCCGTTGAATGACTGTTTGCCAGCACCAGAGCAGCCACATTGTGATCGGTATTTGGATCCTGATCTTGTGTGGCTGATCCATAACCCGCCAAGTGCAGCGTATGCGTCGTGTCGCCCAGATCGCCGCCCAGCGCGTTCCAAGTTTCGGCTCCCTTACCACCACCGCCAATGTACAGGGTGTTGTATTCCTCCACCCAGATGTTTTTCACATGCTTGAGATGGTAAGAGTAATTACCACCATCTGCACTTACCATCGAGCCTTGCAACTTGAGCTGGGTATGCGTTTTTCCTTCACTCCGCAAGTAGAGGTTCTCGATCGTGTTGCCCTCGGTAACTTCAGTCTCACTTGAAATCAACCCGTTGAGAATTCCGTTGGAAGCACTGTTCTCATACAACCCCAGCCCGCTCAGTACAATGCTGCCGTCACCGCTGGCGTAGCCGGTCCAGGTTCCGGTCTTCGCACCGGCGTGAATCACCAGCTCGCTGCCCTCTCCCAGCACAATGTGCCCGATGTTCTTCGTGCCGCCGGTGTACACGTTCACCGTTGTATCGCTCCCCAAGGTGAGCGTCTGCAAGGTGATGTTATTGCTGCTCGCCTCGGACGCGCCAAGATTCAGCACGCCGCTGTTCACGGTGATCGTACCTCTGCCGGCTGCCACCGTCCCGGTGAGGGTCAGGCTGGGGGTCTCGTCCGGCTTGGACAGATCCACCGTGAAATTCAACGCACCGATCGTATCTCCCAGCTGACCGCCGAAGCTGCTGCCCTCGCTCCCCCTCAGGGTGATCTTCCCTGCGCCGCCGATGGAGCCGGTGTTGCCGCTGAGTTGTCTCAGTTCAACCGCACCGCTCTCGTTCACCGTCAGCGAGCCGCCGCTCTGCAATTCCAGCGCGCCAAGTCTCACCCGTGCGTTGTCTCCATTCGCCGCCGTGGACACCGTCAACGAGCCGCCGAGTGTCGTGCCGGTCGCAGTGACGTTCTTGTTCTCGCTACTGATGGTCAGCGAGCCACCATCATTCACCAAGAGAGCGCCGCCCGAGAAGCTGCCGCTGAAGATGCCGGCGCTCCCCGTCACAGTCAAGTTGGCGCCGGAGATGGAACCGGTGAAGTTATCGAAACCGGAGACGGAAACGAGGCTGGTCGAACCACCCGTATCGGATGAGCCGGTGATGCTGCCGCTGCCGCCGAGGGTGGTCGCCTGCAGGCTCGCCGCATTGCTCAGCGTCACAGTTCCGTCGTTGGTCAAGGTCACCAGTGTCGCCGCCTCGGCCAGCGTGAGGCTGCTGCGGGTATTCACTGTGGTGTCGCCACTCACATTGAGCGTCTTGTTGAAGGTCACGTTCGCCCCGCCCCTCACAGTCAACGCGCCGCTCACGGTCACATTCCCGCTGTCGAACGTCCACTCACCGCTCTGCACCTCCATGCTCTCCGCCGTCACGCCCCCTGACATCACCGTCACCGTGTTTGTTCCGGTATTATCATCCACAAACACGACATCATCGCCGTCTTGGAAGCTCGTCGTTCCCTTGTTGCTGAGATCCCACGGCTTGTTTGTAGCCTCCGTATTCCACGTGAAATCGTGGTGCTCCTCTGCATCCTTGTCGCCACGCAGGGTCAAGGCTCCGGTGTCCTTGGCATAAACGAGTTGACCGGCGTCATTCAGGACGAGACTCCAGCGATCCTCCAGCGTCACATCGCTCAAGACCAGCTCAATGTCGCTGTGCCACTCCTCTCCCGACACGCCCGTGAAGAGCCCGTACTCCGCACTTGTCCCCTCTCCCGCCTTACTTTTCAGAGCCCCCAACACATCGCTGCCAATCACGAGCTTCAGCGTGTTCCCGCCAGTGACGCCCTCGTTGCCCAGGGCAATTGTTGTGCCGTTCAACGCACTCCCTTCCTCGGCGTACGAGAGCGCGATGTTCAGCAGGCGGTCCGCCTCCATCACCTCGATCTTCTCGAATTCGAAGCTGCCCGCCCCCAGCGTGAGACCCCCGCCCAGCTGCAGGGAGGTCAGCTTGCCCGTCATCGCCGACAGGGTGGTTGCGCCGTCAATCGTCAGCGTGCCGCCCGCGGTGTAAGCGCCCCCATCCCCTTCCGTACCGGCGGCGAGATTGGAAATCGTCCCGTGCGCCGTCAAGGTTCCGCCGCTGAGGGTCACCTGCGTGGTCCCCTTCGTCAAAGCCTCGCCAATCGTCAGGCTGCCTTTTTGCACCGTCAGCGCACTGCCCGTAAACTGGTGCACCGTGAAGCCCGTTCCGGAACCCGAAGCGTTGTACTCCATCGCAACACCCACCGTGCCATTGAACGTACCGGTCGCCCCTGTCACCACGAGCTTGCCGCTGCCGGGGTCCTCGCTGTTCTTGATTTCAGCCGCCGCCGTGCCGGTGAACGTCCCCACGGTGAGCGTGCCGTTCAGGGTCAGGTCATACCCCGCCATGGTCAGCGTGTCGGTCTCCCCCGTGCCGCCGTAGGTGAAACTCGAACTCCCCAGGGTCAAGACTGCCAGGTCCATCCCGCCGCTGTAGTCGCCTTTGTTCACGGTCAGCCTGCCGCCCGTCACGTTTCCATGCGCCCCCTTCAATTCTCCCACAGTGTAGTTGGTGCGCGTGCCCGCACTCCCGATAGCTAGGGTGCCGCCCGTGCTCGTGCCGCTGAGGTCGATACTGATCTCGCTCAAAGCATCCCGTTCGCTGGAGATGGTGAGCGTCCCGCCATCCGCCACCTTGATGGAACTGCCAGCGGTCGGCGTCTCCGCCGTCACGTTGAATCCTCCGGTGAACTCCAGCGAACCCTCCACCGTCAGGGTGTTCGCCCCCAGCGTGAGCTGTCCGCTGTACAGGTTCTTGCCCACGCCGCTCTCGTTCACGTAGCCCTTCACGGTCGTACTCTTGTCCAGCTCAATGTTCCAGTTCAACTCAATGTCCGAAGTCGACGGCTGTTCCTGACTGCGCCAGCTGATGGCCTCCGTCGTCGCGCTGTCATCGTTCACCTCGATGGTGTGCCCCGTACCGACCAGACTGCTGTACACATGCAGCTCAGACGTCCCCGCCAGAACGAGCTCCTGCACGCTCTTCACGTTCGCCACGTTGCCGCCACGCTCCTGCCCCGTTTCATCCTGCGCCACGGTCAGCGAGGTACTCCTCAGCTCCAGGCGTGCCAGCTGGTTCTCCTCCGTCCCCAGCAGAGCCTGCACGATGTGGCTTCCTTCCTCCTTCCCGGCGGTTTCCAAACCGTCCCAGATCATCGTGCCCTCACCTGTCACCACGCTGGTTCCGGCTTCCGTTCCCCATCCTTTCTGATTCTTGATGGTGATGGTGGAGCCTGACTGCACATCCACACTACCGAGCGCTTTGCTCCCATCGCCGTCAATGGTCAGGGTGGCGCCTTCTCTCAGGGTCACGCTCGTATCGGAGCTCCCCGCCTTGCCGTTGATGCCCGTTGTTCCGGCCTTCATGGTCACGTCCACATCCTCGTCGATGGTCAGGCCGCCGCCCCAGCTGATGCCCTCCGCATCCAGCTGAACCCTTGCGCGTGTGCCATCCCCCGCTTCCGTCGGTCCCGTGATGCCTGATGGCGTATCCCCAAAGGAGATGGATTTCACCGTGCTCGTACCGCCCCGGAAGTACAGAACCGCCCCCGATCCCATCGTGATGTCGTTCAACGTCACCGTCGTGTCGGCACTCGCATCCGACGCCTTCCCCATCGCCACGGAAGTCTGATCCGCCAGTTTCAGCGTACCCTCCGACGAGAAGCTCCCCTGCAGATCCATCCTCCAGTTCGCCCAATCCGCCTTATCTCCCGGCGTTCCCTCTGTCATGGCCGTCTCGTTGAAGGTGACGTTGCCCGCGGCAATTCCATTCTCCACGGTCACGACGACCGTGCTGCTCGCGTTCGCGCTGCTCAGTATCGCATGATCCTTGTTCTCGCTGTGGAACGTCTCGAGCGTCTCCTTTCCAGTAGTCGTATCGTCATTGTCCCACACTACTCCTCCCCAGGTGAGCGCGATCTCATCCTCATTCACGCCGCCGTTCCAATAACGATCCACCGCCTCGGAAGGCTCCAACTCCAGATGCCCGTACTTATCCAGCTTGAGATACCGTTCAGTCGTGTCCACGCTTTCCACCGTCACGTGCTTCAGGAAAGCGTCGATCACCGCCTGCTGCTCCACCGAGAATTGATCACCGTTCTCCCCCAATAACTTCCAACCTTGAGTATTCAGGAAGGAGATGTGCAGCTCCTCGGCTTGGGCGGACTCCCAACCCGTCAAGGTGATGGTGAAGTCGGTCTTCAGCTCGCTGATTGTCTTCACCTGATCATACGTCAACCCCAGCGCCCAGAGATCGCTCGTATCGTACGAATCCGCTGCCACGGTACGACCGGTCACCGAAATCTTCAGCGTGGTTTTGTCTTCCACCTTCAGTGTACCAGCCCCCTTCAGATCGATGTGGTTGGTAATGCCGTCCTTCACAGCGCCGCCCATCGTGATGGCTCCCTTCAGCGTCGCGCCCGCCGCTGCCGTCACATCGATCTGCCCGGTGAGCTTCACGCCGTCCAGGCTCACCGCCACACTCGTGGCGCCATTGTTCACCTTGATGCCCGTGTTATCGGCCATGGTGATGACGCCGCTCAGGTTCAACGCCGTCCCGCCGGTCACGTTCACGCCCTTCCCCGTTGCAAAACTCACATCCTTCAGACTCAAACTGCCCGCAGATGTCACGTTCTCCTGAATCGCCATCAGCAGGGAGGAGCTAGTCCCCGTCCCCTGCAGAGAAACCGTACCGTTCGCGCCCACCTGCACCGCTGTGTTCGTCTGCCCACCCCTCTGCCAGGTCCAGCTGCCGCCGGTCACGTTGACTGTCCCCCCGCTGAGGCTTCCGGCAAACTTGCTCCCACTCTCCGCGGCGGTGAGCTCCAGCGTCACATTCTTCCCCAGGGTCACGGTGCCGCTGCCATCCAAATCGCCGAACTTGTACGTCCGCGCAGTCGCCCCATCCCCATTCGCCTGCAGTTCCAGCGTGTTGGTGCTACCGACGCTCACCGCCCCGGTCGAAGTCACGCCGTCCGTTGTGCCTGCATCAAAGTTCAGAGCCAGCGTCCCGTTGTTCACCACCTCGATGCTCTTCAAGGCTCCGCTCAGTCCATCCACCTCTATCGTACTGCCGCTTGCCCCACCGACGGTGAGAGCCTTGCTCGCGCCGTCCAGCTTCGAAATGGTTCCCGTATGGCCGCCCACGGCGGAGATGGTCACCCCATCAACGCCCAAAACGACGGTGCGACCCACGGTCGCGTTCGTGGCAAAGTGCAGCGCGCCTCGGACGCTCGTCCCCGTGCCCATCAGCGTCAGGGTCTTCGTTACATCCGTTCCCAGCTGATTATTGTAGCCCTCCGCAATCGCAAGACTCACCGTCTCGCCCACGGACAAGGTCGTGACGCCGGACAGACGACTTGAGCTCGCATCCGTGAGATCGACATTCACATTGCCCGCACCCTTCGCCTGCAATTTCAAGGTTCCGAGGCTCTCCCCAAGAATTTTATTAAGAACTTCTCCGAGGACGTACGTGCCTCCGGTTACTCCCGCACCTGCTGCGCCGCCCGGTGTCAAATCGAGGGTCAGGGCGCCGGCGCCGTGCACCCCCTTTTCTCCGAAGTTCCATTTCCCCTGGGATATCTCCACGATCAACTCGCCTTTTTCTTGCACCTCGATACCATCCGTCACGGTGTACGCGCCGGCAGTCTCCGTCGTATCGCCGGTCGAACTCAGGGTCAGCGTCGCCGCTTGTTCCGCACTGCCGATCGTGAACGCCCCCTCCACGGTCAGCGAGCTGTTCCCGCCCACCGTCCAGCTCCAATTCCCCCCCTGCTTCACCGTCACATCGTTCGCGACGACCGCTCCGCCGATGGTCACGGCCTCGCCGTCGCTGTCAAAGATGGCGTTGTCCAGCGCGTCGAACGCGATGCCAACTCCGCCTGACTTCCAGTTCGTGTTGCTTCCGTTCCACGTGTTCTCGTTGTTGTCCTGATCCCACGTCAGCTCACGGCTCTCCA
This sequence comes from uncultured Akkermansia sp., assembly GCA_947632055.1. Taxonomy (GTDB): domain Bacteria; phylum Verrucomicrobiota; class Verrucomicrobiia; order Verrucomicrobiales; family Akkermansiaceae; genus Akkermansia. Next base: position 7,153 of record CANRNS010000008.1, on the reverse strand, counting down.
CCGCGATGGACAGCTGCCCGTTTGCATCCAACTTGTAGCTCCAGGTGCTGTGTCCGTCGATGGTGCCGAGTGCCTCCTGCAAGACCGTCTGCAGCGTATCGTAATTCGACAGAGTGCCGCCCACCTCGCTCAGATCAAACAACTGATACTTCCAGTCGTAGGTCGGCGCCTCATTCGTGAGCTTCAGCGTCAGCCCACCGTCGAACAGTCTCCCCGTCGGCGCCGCGCTCAGCTTGATCGCGCCAGTGCCCGGCGTCTCGATGCCGGTCAAATCCAACACCGCTGTCTCGGCGACTTCCAACTTCGCCAAGCTCGCATTCGCTCCCAGCGTCAACGCGCCGGCAGTCATAAGCTTCACCTCACCGGTGATTTGCAGACCGCCCTCCAGGCCCAACGCCCCCTGAATCTGTGCCCCTCCGCCCAGTGTCCACTTGCTCCCACTGTTCACCTGCACATTCGCGTTGGTGGCGATCAGCCCGGTGAAAGCCGCGTCCTCCGCGCTGTTGCCCGTAATCGTCAAGGCGCCCGTTCCCGTGCTCGCGCCGCCAATTGTGCCCGCGCCGCTCACACTCGCCAGCGTGAGACCTTTCTGCTCCGCCTGCAAAACCACATGCTCCGCCAGGTCCAGCGTTACGCTCTTGCTCACGTCATCCCCCGAGGCATCGCTGAACATGACGGTCAGATCGCTGCTTGCGTCCGTCGCCTGCAGGGCAAGCTTGCCGCTCCCGCTCAGCGTCGTAATCAGGTTACGATACTGACCGCCCGACACCGCCGCTGCACCGAGGTCGATCGTGCCGCCGCCCCCACCCACGTCAATCCCGCCCGAGATGCGGTTGGTGCCGTTGGCGAGCTTCAGACTGCCGCCTTCGAACTTGACGGCTCCACCGCTGCTTTCACTCTGGTTCAGCACGCTTTTCACAGTTACATCGCCGTCCTCCCCCAGGGTCAGCGTCGCATTGCCGCCGTGCCCCGTCAGTTGCTCCACAGTCAACGCCAATGACTTAACCGACAGTTTCCCCGACAAATCCAACGCACTCAGCGAAGCCGTCGCACCGTCTCCCGCCCCGCTCACCTCCAAACTCGTCACACCGCTCCCCACCGTCAGGCCCCGCGTTGTTCCTTCACCCGTCGCCAGCGTGAACTTCCCGCCGCTCGTTACTTCCAGCGTCCCCTGCGTGAGTGTCACCGCCGTGCTTCCGCTCCCCAGCGTCCCCACCTTCAAGGTTCCTCCCTCAGTATTCACCGTCACCGTGCTTCCCGTCACCTCCCCGCCCAGCGTCTGCGTCCCCGCCCCCTCATACACCAAATTCGCCGACACATTCCCGCTGTACATCTCTCCACCCGCCGTCAGCTTCAACGTGCCCGTACCGGTGATGGAGCCATGGTCTGTACCACCCGCTATGTCAGCGAGACTCCCCGTGACAGTCAAGGTCGTGTTATTCCCAAGCTGGACGATGCCTGATGTTCCCCCCACCTGCAGCGTTTCCACCGTTGCCGAGATCGCATTACTCGAATTCTGCATCGCCAGCGTTCCGGTCACTTTCACCGTGCTGTAGCGAAGGCTGGCGCCATCCCCCAAGTACATCCTACCCGTCAAATTTGTTTCAGTGCTAACGCCTGACGGACACACCGACCCATTAAACACTTGATCCTCCCCAGCCTTGCCCGATAGGTCCAGTCTCATCCCGTTATATTGTGCGGTTACTTTTCCGCTTCCATACAGGACACCGATTTCTGAATTTTGGTTCAAGTGCAGCTCGCCGCCAGCCAGAGCGACAGTCATCCCGCCATCGGAGCCACCAGCCGCAACGTAGGAACCCCCATTTAAGTTCAGCTTACTGCCTTGTTTCACTGTCGCCGTGGTGCTCTCTCCGAACGTGGCGCCGCTGCTCAGTTTCAATTCCCCATTCGTCACGGTCAAATTCGCCCCCGAGAAAGCTCCCGTGTAGGTGAACGTCCCGCTCCCGGCATAATCCAAGTTCGAGCCGATGCTACCCGAGAAACTTCCCCCATTCCCGGTCAGCTTCAAGGTCCCTTCGCCCGTCACACTGCCGTTGCCTGTCAACTGGGATGCCTGCGTATCTCTCCTCAACGTCAGGGTGCCGCCGTTGGTCACGTTCACCGTTCCGCTCACGATGATTGAGCTGTCCCTAACGTCGCTGTCGCTGCCGAGGACCACCTGCCCGCCTTCCGCATCGGCCGTGCCGACCGTGATGCTGCCGTAAGACTGCGTCGCGCCCTCCACCGTGAGGCTCGACGACATCCCGTCCTCTTTCTTGCCGCTCACACTCACGGCATCCACCTTGATATCCCCGCCCACCGTCATGCTGCCGCCGGTGGTAACAGTGATATTCCCTCCGTTTTGATTCACATTCGTCGCGCTGCCGCGGTACCAGCCGCCCACCGTCACCGTGCCTCCATTCCGCACCGTCAGAGTGCCGCCCGTCACCAGGTTGCCGTCCACCGTCAGCCCGCCGGCATCCACGTAGTTCGCATGCTTGCCGCCATCGCTCTTATAGTACCCGAGGCAGGCGTCCCCATGCACCTTGACCGAACTGTCCGCATGGTTCAGCTCCAGGTGATTCACCAGCAGATGACCACCAAGCTGTCCCTCCGTGCCGACCTCCACCGTGCCGCTTGAAGCGCCATCTCCGGTCGTTCCCACGAGCATCGCCGCGTCGGTGTGCCCGTATCCAAAGAAATCCGTGTTTCCGGGGTTCGTTCCTCCGGCGAGTTGATTCGCCTTCAGCGTGCCGCCGCCGTTGACGGTAATTGCACCCTTTACGATGGTGTTGTTATTCAAACTGCTGCCGACGTTCAAATCCAGCTCGCCTCCGGTCACGGTGATGCCGCTCTTCACATCAATCAATTCCTCCGAATCGGAATCACCCAGCACCAGCTTGCCGCCCTCCACAGCCAACGCGCCGCCCGCAAAACTACCCACAATCGTCTGCGTCCCCGCACCCCTCTTCGTGAGACTCAACCCGCTACTTGCACCGGTGGCGCGAGTGATGTCCGCGTACACCTTAGCTTCCTCCAGTGCCGTACCGCCAAACGCAGTCCCGTCAAAGTTGATGATGAGCTTGGAATTCGCCGCGCCCTTGATGGACGCCGTCAGATCTGCCGTTCCCTCCAGATACTTCACCACGTAACCATTCGTCGCCGTGGCGGTGACATCCAGCATGCGCGCAGACGTGTTGGTATAGTAGCCATCAACTCCCGTGCTGTCTTCCGAGAAGCTGATAGCGTAGTTCTCCAGAGCATTGGCATGGTTATTGCTGTAGTTCAGCTTGATGGAACCGCCCTCAATATCGAGGCAACCGCCTGTCGTATCCGTGTGGAAATCAGTGCCAAGTTGCAGCACACCGCCGGCTCGCTTGGTAATCGTATGTCCATTCCCTCGCAACTCCCCGTTCAATGTGTAAACGGAACCCACTGCATACGTTCCCGCAGAAGGCACCCCCGCGACACCAATCGATGTGTCTGCCTCCGCCTCAATCGCCCATCCCGTCTGCAGAGTGCTAGCAGTCTCAACGTAGAAAGCTGCCTCCATAGCGTGCGTAACCACATCATTTACTCGGGAAACATGAGAACCCTGACCGGAGAGATGCAGAGTGTTGCCGCCTTCCGCAGTTGTGCCCAAGTCGGCTCCATTATACACCATGAAGGTAGCGCCATCATTCACCCATATATTTCCGACATTGGCTAGTTTGCTAGCGGTTTTACTAGCATTTGCCATACAGAAGGTTGAGTTTCCGGAAATCCTCAAATTTCCAAGTGCAGGCGAACTTGAATCGTCGTTGGCTTTAAGGAAGTTATGTAAGACACCTGTTCCACCTACCACCCAAGTACCGACATTATCGAACACCAACTCGCCCTCGCCATGCACAAACGCGCTCCCGTCCGAATTATCCAAACTAGACCAAGCGGACACCGAAGCATTTCCGCTGAAGACGAGTTTGCCATTCTTGCCGATGTTGACCATGTAGCCGTCTCCATCTGCATCAACGAAAGTCTTGGCGCCGGAGGAATAGACGGTTACCGTCGCCTCAGGCGTTGCCGCCGCTTCAATACCCATGTTCCCGATCGTCAGTTCTCCCGAGAGAGTGAGAGTATTCGAGCCCGCTGCCTCTGCCGTTCCAAAGCTCAACGAACCGGATTCGACCGTGATGCCACCGCCAAAGTTGATGCTCACGGAGTCCGAGAAGGTCACGTCAGCATTTGCACCCGACACCGTCAGGACGCCGTTTTCGGAAGTAATGGAGGCGGATCCTCCGCTGCTGAACGTCCACGTCCCCGCCTGCACCTCCATGTCCTGCGGCGCAACATCTCCTTCTATCGTGATGCTGTGTTCTGTGCCCGTGCTGTCATTGAACGCCACGCTGTCTCCCGCATAGAACGCACTGTCCCCACCTCCGGCATTGCCATCATCCCATGGTTTCGCACTATCTCCGTCTGCATAAGTCTTCCACGTCCCGTTCTGGTTGGCGGTATCCCACGTCAAGGCGTGCCCCAACGTCACCGTCAGGTAGCCATCCCCATCAATTGTCACACTACCTCGCCACCCCGCATCATGGCTCGACAGGATACTGTCCAAGAACTCCTGCAAAGTCTCTTGCGTAACGCTGCTTCCCAGCACCGTTGTATCAATCAGCCTGTACTTATGCCCGGACGTAGTTCCCGTCAGATTGAGTGTCAATTTTTTATCGACACCACCAGTCGAACCCTTCAGAGCTGTAAACACCGCCTCGCTCAGCTTGAGCGCTCCCAGCGTGTTCTCCTCCCTCACATCGACCGTCAACATAATACTTGTACCGGAGAAACTGAGTCCTTCCGCGCTCAAATCCAGCTGCGTATTCCCGCTGATGTTCCACGTATTCTCTCCCCCTGCACCGACTGATCCCTGCAACACCAAGATACCGCCGCTCAGGGTCAGCTTCGCGCCGGCAAAACCCTGCGTCAGCGTGAACTTCTTCGTCTTGTCCGTCCCGGCATAAGCCAGCTCCGCCGCGCTGATCGCTCCCCCAAAACTCCCCTCTTGATCTCCACCGTACGCCAGCGTCAGCTTGGCATCCGCGCCACTCAACGTCACCGTCCCCCCTCCCTTCAAATCCCCCACAGTCAAATTCCCCGTCGTCAGCGTGAAGGAAGAAGTCGCGTCCTTAAACTCAATTCCTCCCATGGCTCCGGCGTTCGCCGCCTTTGCATTTACTGTCAGCCCGCTGTTATCCAAAATAACCGTCCCCCCACTCCCCGCCAAGGTGGCCACCGTTGCGCCACTAATTCCGCTCAACTCCAGGCTGGAACCAGTCGCAAGGGTTAAGGTATCTGTGACGTTGAACGCTTCCTTGACCCAGAGCTCAGAGGAAGTTTCCATGACGAGTTTCGGGGTTTTCGTGATTTTGACACCGCCTGTTCCGCTCCCTTCCGTCGTTCCTTTCCCGACATGAGCATTGGATAACACTTGAAGCTCAAAATACCCACAACTTTCATTCACCTCAATTGTCCCCCCAAACTTGTCCAAACTCACTCCCTCAGCAAATTGGAAATATCCACCATAACTTCTCCCTCCATGATCACTCCATACCAACGTTCCGGAACCAGTTACATCCCCGCTCAGTTTCAAATAATTATCTGTTCTTGATCCGTTAGTTGCAGATACATCGCTCGTAGTCCCATCAACAAGGTTCAAATTAACAATCTGATTAGTACATGTTTTATCGCTGGTACCAAAACAAAGGTAGCCTCCTCCCAATTTCACGTCTTGGTACATTACTGTACCAGCTACCGGATACATGATGGTTAGATGGGTAGACTCTCCCGACACCGTAAGGCTCCCGAGGGTGGAAGTCTCGACCGCACTGAAAGCAACAGTGATTTGACCTCCCGTCACGGCGAATTTTCCGGTTCCTTTCAATGTCAACCCCGACGAAACTGTTCCCCCCTGAATCTCGAGTGAAGAACCCACTCCCAGATTCACCGTCGTTGGAGCTGGAATAACGAGGCTCCCCGCAGTCACGGACACCCCGGATCCAAGGCTCATTTCGCCCACGTTCAGGGTCAGCGCACTCGTCACCTTGATGGTCTGCGGCGTGTCGGCGGCGGCGCTGAAGGTGTACTGGATGGCAGAATCGTCCCCCGCCTTGCCTACGGTCAGACTCTTCATCGAGATACCATCTTCCCCGCCATTCACCGTCACCGCAATCGTCGTCAAACCCTCACTTGGCGTACCCTCCAGGTACACGTCGTGCTCGGCGAGAGCCGTGCTCGCCGCCGACCAGTCTTCTCCCTCTGTCAGGTCTCCAAGATTTAGAGCACCTGTCCCCTGCCATCTTAGGTCTCCTTCTCCTGAAAGGAGACTCATCGACCTTCCCGTACTCATCAGCATGCTGCCATATGTAAGTGGGGCAGCAGCCTTCAGATCGTCCGGGAGACGCGACTCTTCTTCCTCGCTGTTGGCGGCGAGGGAGCTTTCCGCATCATCCTGCGGTTCGATGAGCTCGACTTGCTGAACATCCGGCTGCTCGTCGGTCGACTGAGCCTGGAGCCTGGCGGCGGTCGACCACATCAACGAAAAGGCGCCGAGGACCGCCGTGCCCGTGCTCACAGTTCGAGGCACATGACGGTGCGCAGCTAACGCAGCAAGGCAAGCCAACAACGCCTTGCGAAGACCCGTAGGGAGATGGAGTTTCATAGTGCAGGATGAGGATGGAACTGTCCGCGGCGTCACGCGCTCTACGCACGCGTGGCGGCACGCCTGTACCGTGCAGTGTATCTCTTTTCAAAAGAGATGTACAGCTCTTTTTTATGCAATGCGCGTATTATCACCAATCTACACACTTTCTTTTCATCTCTTTTTGAGGGAGATCAGAACGCCGTTTTTTCTGTGTCATACTTCATTCTCAAACCTTCACGGAGTCTTTTGGTCTATCTCTTTTGAAAAGAGATTAGAGGCGTTTTTGAGATGATAGCATCTTGATCATCAATCTATTTTGTTTCATGAGGCGTTTGGATTGGTCAGCAGAGGGGAATGTCAAGCGGAAAAAATTTTTTTGAAAAAGATGCTGGACATCGCATTTGAAAAGAGATATACGGCCCGTGGCACACGAGCAACCGCGGGGCAACCGCATGGGACATACGGTTGCTATTTACG
>CANRNS010000007.1 GCA_947632055.1 uncultured Akkermansia sp. | reverse complement strand
GACAATACAGCTTCCCTCAAACTACTCTGTGAACACGCGGATGTTTTTTACTTACGCCCCAGAGAGGCCAGGGAGTTGCTTATTCCTATAGCCCGGGCTGTATCAGGCTGGCGCAGCATTGCTGCCAATATGGGAATCCCGGCAGCGCAGCAAGAGGAAATGTCAGGAGCCTTTGAACATGCAGCCGGGTATCATTCGGTGCTTAAGCCATAAGGCAGGTTGTCCTCACGATGGAGTTGGGACTGTAGCGCAGCAGCACATGTTACAAGAAAGCGGCAGACAAAAGAAGAAGCAGGCGTAAAAAAGCCGTAGAGGAACTCTATGAAGGAAATATGCGTGGTTATGGATTGGGATAGCCGCTTTGCACCGGGATGGAGTATGGTGCGTCAGATGGATGCCCTCGGCTTCGGCAACTGCACCAACCAGTACGAGTGCGAGGCCGCTTGCCCGAAGGGCGTCTCCGTGGACAACATCGCCAAGCTCAACCGCGACTACATGATCGCCTGCGCCTCCGAGGCCGTCGGCGTGTTCTCCTGATGCTGTTCCACAACAACTTTCCCAGGGGAGGACATAATGCCCTCCCTTTTTTTCATCATCTCTCTCACGTGTGCTTGTTATGAAGCGCGTCACGTGTGAATGAACCTGTTTCTTGCAGAACGCGAGGGATGATGAGCGCGGACCACCTGATGGATTTACCCGGTCTCTTCTTGTTACGGGGATGAAGTGACAGTTTGGTGAATACTATTCAGTTGTCAATGATCAGACATGAGATCGCTTAGCGGGCAACGACGCGTGATTTTTTTTGGTAAGAAGGAGTACATGTGTAGGGTATTGTGGAGACGAGAGGGAAAAGTTTGATTCCACGCGGGGCAGAGTTGTTTTAGGCCTTCTTTTCTACTCCGTGACAGTTTTGCATCGAGGGATCCGAAGAGAGGACGTTCCCGGAGCTGGAGAAGCGACTTTGAGTGAAGAACGGCTTGTTCCACACGACGCCAGAGGAGTTCTTCTTGCTCCCTTTGTGCATGGTAAATTTTCTCATATTCGCCTGTGAGAATGGGGTTAGCACGTAGCATAGACATGTAGAGATCGTCATCTTCATCGACTTGGCGAATACGTGCAGCCAGATCTTCAAAGCTATCGTAATCATTGGCGCATATCATCGAATCTTTGGAGAAGGGTGCGATATTTCCCTCGCTTCCCCAATAGATCGGCACGGTAAAGGCCAAATATGCATCAATTAGCTTTTCGGTAATGTATCCGTCGGTGTTGCTGTTTTCAAAGGCAATATTAAACTTGTAACGCGAAAGGACATCCACTTTACTCAAGCTCTCTTGTTTTCCCGTTCCTCTGAATCCAAACCCCGGGATGTCAATGTTGTGCAGCACAATCCCCGGACAATCCACACTTTTATAGTGGGAGGAGAGAAATTCCACGAAATCCCGCCGCAAAATAGCCCCGTGTCCTATACCACACTGGGACGCAACAAACGATGCAAAAGGACGTCGCTTCAATACATGATCGTCTTTATAGTTCTTTCCTAGTGACGGAGCGAATGGAAGCATGAGACGATGGACGTTGCATCCACCTGCTTGATCCCGAAAATAAGAGAGAGCGTAGTCGCATACACTGAAATCGGGGAATGCATTTTCCCCGCACGAAAATACACGAATCTTATCCTCGTATCTCAAATGGTCACACCCAAACACGGAGTAAATGATGACATCCGGATTTTCTCTGTTTATCACCCAGTCGCATTTACCCGTTATCTCCACTTTTGTCCCATTCGGACGATCCGGAAAACATTCATACATATCCGTATACTTCACACGGATAAGGGGACGTTGTTCATTTAGTTGGGTACAAGGTGTTAACATAGGCGATGCCGCTATTATCTCTTTTGAAAGGAGATAGGCTGTGCAATAAATTATATTTCATTGATCATCAATTTATAAATATTGCAAAAATCCGACAGAAACAGGGAGATCTTACGGATAAAACCAAAGGATTGCTTTCACCTCAACAAATTGATTACCAGTTTTACAACAAAAAAAAGCTTGCTTATCTCTTTTCAAAAGAGATACGCTTGTTTTAGAAACTCAAATGCTTTATTATCAATAAATCATCCCTCAAAAATGTTTTTGTTGTTTTATGAGGTGAAGAAGCGTTTTTTTCTTGTGTCATACCATGTAGTCAAGGCTGATGATGACATGAGCAGCGTATCTCTTTTGAAAAGAGATAGACATGCTCTTGTTGATCTTGTTTCTTGTTTATCAAGATTTAGACAGTATCAACATCTTTGAAATGCCTCAACGAGAAATCCTGTGATTTTTTTCGAAATTCTGAAAAAGATACTGGACATCTCCTTTGAAAAGAGGTACGCTGAATATCCCGTGGGAGACTCTACGCTCGTGCAGCGCGCGCCCCCGCGACTCCAATTTTCATCATCATCATGAAACTCCATTTACCTACTGGTCTCCGCAAGGCTCTGTTGGCTTGCCTTGCAGCCTTAGCCGGACGCCGCGCGCTGCGGCGCACCGTGGCTTCCGGGACGGCTCTCTTGGGCGTCTTCTCCCTGCTGTGGAGCACGGCGACCCCTGCCCAGGCGGACGAAGAGCCCCCGCTGGCAGCTCCCTCAGGTGACGAGCTCGCGCTGGGGACAGAGAGTGAAGATGAGGAAGAACAAGACCCCCTCGCCGCCAACAGCGAGGAGGACATTATGCTGCTTGCTGCCGCAGGCGGACAGAACATTCCACCAGGCTGGCCGAGCGATGGGAGCATGACCACCCAAGCGCTGACGTTGAACATGGCCGTTACCGGTGCAACGGAAGGGGACGGAAGCATGGTAAAGTTGACGGTTCCCGGTAACACAGGTGAGTTTAATGGGGGCACATTGACAGTGACAGGGCATGTCAAGGCGTTGGAGTTTTCCCAGGAGGCTGCCAATTCAGATGGCTCTCCGGGGGCCAAGTTCTCCGCCTGGAATTTGTCAGGAGCAACGATTGATGACATCTATTCCCGCGGTTTCCAGTTGCAATTTACCGGAGACGTGAATATCGGAAGTGCAGAGCATGCGACCAATCTCCACTTGGGCGGCAGGTATGGCACCGGAAACTCGTGGGAGGGCTGCCTGCGTGTGAATGGGCACGCCGTTACCCTCACCGGTGCGTTGGTGATTGAGGAAAACACTGTACTCGGCGTGCAAGCGAATGGGACTTTCACCCTCAATGGGGAGTTAGTGACAGGCGGTGGCAGTACAACGCACAATTTGAAGTTGGGGTCCCATACAGGGGGCACAGTGCAATTTTTGGGTGGTGGAGACCTTGATGGGCAGTTGGTGTTTTTTGGTACAGGAAGTAGCTCCACTGGTGGCATCACTCTGAAGAGATTGGAACTTGGAAAAGGAGCAGCTGAAACTGAGACGCTGGAGCTGAACGTTTACGGCTTGACAGTGCAATCCGGCGCCGACAATGGCATAGCAAACAGTGTGATTACCACAGGCGAGGATGGGCTGGGAACAGCAACGCTCGTGCTTGATGGACAGGAGACTGCAACCTACACTTATGGCGGCGCCTTGGGAGAAGCCAATGGCAGGTTGAATCTGCGCGTCAAATTAGGGGCGAGTACAACGCAGCAGCTCAACGGCGCTGTGAATCTGAACGATCTGACAATGGAGAGCGGCACGTTGCAGATGCAGAGGGCGGAAGGGATTTCGGTCAGTGGTGCGATCACATTGACGGGCGGGGAACTGGTATCTCAGGGGGTGTTGACGGGAGGTAGCGATAGCACGTATGCCGGTGCGATTTCGGTGAGCTCGGGAGGTAAGCTGAAAATCGATCAAAGCGAGAAGGATGCTGGTTCAGTATCGGGGAAAAGCCTGATCACGAGCCTCACGATAGATGGCAGGGAAAGTGAGGTGGATTTTGCCGGGCATTTGTTGGTGAAAAGTGGAAATGGAATAACCATTACCGGGGGGGCAAGTCTCACCGTGGGTGGGCAAATTGCGTCAAACCCAGAGCTTACCTCTCAGATTGGCATTCTCGCTCTGGGACGTGCGGACGATTCAAACAGCGCCGGAACGATCACGGTAGGAGGCGAGACGAGGGTAAACGGGTTGAATGTGTATGGTGCCGACAGCGTGGCGAGTTTTGAGAATGTGCTGCGTGTGTATGGAACGATGACGATGGAGAATGGCGCTGTGACTGTAGGCAGTGATATGCATATTAATGGTGTTCTGACCTTGAAAAGCGGAAATCTGACAATCGAGGGTAATTATTACGGCAACGGTTTAAGCATGACGGGTGGGACGATGAATGTCATTGGCGATTATTCAACGAGCAGTGCGTTGACTATAACGGGCGGTCAAGTGACGATAGGTGCGTTGTTGGCGAACGGTCATAGTGGATTTGCGGGAGCAGTAATCGTGGGCGGCATGGATGGAAGTAAGGGAACTTTGACGGTGGGCGCATCTGAGGATCAGAGCTATGCGAATGCCAGCAACAATGTGGACGCGTGGGTGACGTCGCTGACTGTTCAGGGACAGGCGAGCCAAGTGGATATCGAGGGCAGCTTAGCATTGAGTACTTCTGGTGGTACGGCTCTGAGCATCACCGGCGGTTCCTCCGTTACGATCGGTTACGCTATTGGAGGCAACAACTCGTTCAATAACAACGCCACCAGCGCTGAAACTCGAAATTGGGCAGCATCCGCAAGCACAGGAGATATCGTGATTGGTGCAGCAGAAGGGGAAGGTAATACGACGGGCAAGCTCGTGGTGGGCGGTGGCATCAAGGCACGTAGTATTACCGTACAAGGGGCGAAACACGAAGCTGATTACGGTGGAAATTTCAGCAGCTTGGAGGTTGAAGGTGGAATTGATTTGACCGGGAGTCTCACGATTACTGGGACCGGAAATAAGGCTATTTTGGGTGGAAGTCTCACGGTGGTGGGAGGCATCAACGTCACAAATGGCGGTATTTTGCAGCTTAAAAATGCGACAACCGTGAACGGCGAGCAGACGTGGACCATCGGGGCAGGCTCGAAGCTGGAGATGACGGCGACAGGAGCTTCGCTGCAGGTGGCGAGCAATGGGTATCTGAATTTGAAAATTGTCACGGATATCAGTGAAGGGTGCGGAAAGTTGAGCCTTTCAGGCGCTGCGATGGGTGCCTTAGCGACGATGGGTGAGAACGTGAGGCTGACGCTGGGCGATTTTTCGCCAACGCAAAGTTGGGAGTGCTTGCTCTTTGACACCAGTGCAGATGGATGGACAGCAGAGACTGCGCTTTCCATGCTGACCGCTCTTCTGGGAGCAGACTACGCTGGGCTTGAACACAATATCGTGGTTGATCAGAGTACTGGAAAGGTTTCTTACACCATAGCCAATCCCAGAAACCTTACATGGAGCGGCTCCGAGGGAGGAGGTACGTGGTCAAACGCAACGAATCCTGATTACCAGAGCAATAAACCTTGGAAGGTAGGCGATGATTATGTTGGCTTCGCCTCTTACGATCACGCCTTTTTCATCGGGGAACAGGGAGAGGGCGCCATTACCGTTGATGGTTACATCCTTGTCGGGTCGATGAACGTTTCCGGTGGGACGGCGTGGAGCTTCAGAGGGAGTGATGCGACACAGGACACGCTTCTGCTGCACGGCGGGCTGCACCTCACTCAACTCGGCACGCAGGTCAGCTTCGGTGGGAACTTGGCAGTAACGCTCGGGGAGATAACCTTTGCGAATGGGGAAGGTGGCAGCGGCGAGTCGAAAGTGACCTTTGACGGCACGCAGGCCAAGCTTGAGGGTGAGATATTTTCTGTAAGCGGAGCCGGTACGGTCGAATTCACCAATTCTGCGAGCCTGAGCTTCGGATCGAATGTAGCCTATGGACTGGTAATTGGGAATGGCACGGACAAAACGATCTTCCGGTACACCGGATCAGGCGCGCTGACGCTGAACAGTCTTGAAGTGCAGGGTGGCAGTGAGGTCACGATTGCGAATGGTGGCGCCTTCCAATTGACCTCCGGGATGACGCTGTCGGGCGGCGCCAGGGTCACTCTGGGCGGGGGAACGGATGGGTTTGGCTCCGCTGTGGGCGGCGTTGTCGTGATCGAGGGAAATGGCACCGTGTTGACGTACGCTGAGGGAAACTACGGATTCCAACAGCAGGCTGGCACGACCGTTCGCTCCGGCGCTACCTTGATTGTGGCAAATTCGGGCAACAAAAACTTCGGCCCAAGTTCCAACGGTATTCAGATTGACGAAGACGGCGTGGTAGAACTTAGAAATTTCGGCAGTCTGACGAATTTTTGGGCTCACGGGAACGGAACGCTGAAATTAGCTGTCGGAACTGCCTTGGGTGGACTGGGAGGTACGAATTTCAAACTCATCAGTGATGGAAATTTGGCGCATTTGGTTCTGTGTGACGGAACTGCCCTGGTAATAGGGAGTAGCAACGACAGCAATTATACACGTGCAAGGGAATACGTTGTCGAGAACGGCGCTGCTTTGGCCTTTGGAGCCGATGTGATGAATCCCTCTGGCACTACCATTACCGTGCATATAGCGGGTGATGGCAGGCAAAAACGCCAGGGAGAGATAGATCATCCATCCACGACGGCTTCCTATGCCGCCTTGGGCTTGTATAATCACAGCTCCTGGACTTCCCATGGTGATCGCCATGCCATCTGCAGCCTCAACGTCGTCCTGGATGCCAATGCGAGTCTGGGCGTGGGGAACAACAACGCCGATACCGGTAAGATTTACGTTGAGATGCAGGGCAGCATTGACTTTGCAAGGCATACGCTCGCGAAGGTGGGCTATGGGAATTTGCTTTTGAATGGCGCGTTCTCTGCTAGTGGAGAGAGCGGCGTTATCAACGTTGAAAACGGGAGTATCACCTTGGCCTATACGCAGAACGCCACTGCCCTGCAGAACATTGACATCAACCTCTGCGGCTCCATCGTGGGCGAAACTGCTGTTTCCGGGGCCTTGGATGTAAATGAAAGCGCCGCCATCGGCGCGCTGTATGGCAGCGGCTCTGTAACGATTGCAGACGGCAAGACTCTCACGCTTTCGAATGGCAGCGCTGATCAATCATTCACGGGCACGCTCTCCGGCTCCGGCACACTGCAGGTGCAGGGCGGCGCCCTCACCCTGGGAACGGGCTTCAACGTTGGAAACGCCACGCCGCACATCATGGTGAGCGACGGTGGCACGTTGACCTTGGGTTATGAGAATGGACAGACAGGCGGTCTCCTCACTATGAACGGAGGCGCTTTGAATGTCGGTACGACGGCGACAGATGTCTACACCTTCGCAGGGCTCTCCGGCAGCGGTGGCGCCTTCTCCGGCAACGGCAAGTTGGTGCTGAATGTTGGCAGTGGAGAACAAGAGTTTGAGGGAGCTATCCAATCAAACTACCTCCTTTTGCTTGAGAAGAGTGGGGCGGGCACGCAGAAGGTGAACGGAACTGGAGACAGTAACTTGAAGGAACTTACGGTGAGCGGCGGCGTGTTGGAGTTTGCCGGGAACTTGACTGAATCCAATGCTGCTGGTACTTATGGCGTAACGGTGAATAATGGGGGAACTTTGAAGGTAGGGAATGACACAGCTTCGAAAAATTTGCTGACAAACAGAAGCGTGCAAGTGACTGGTACGGGAAGTACTTTATTTGTCACCGGTAATCTTACGTTAAATAATTGGACAGATTTCACGGTGACGGGGGGAGGTAGCGCGACTGTGCAGGGAGCATTGGGAGGAAACAAGAGTGGCAGTAGCGCCGCTCTCGTTGGTCAGGGTCAAACTGGACAGGTGACGGTAGGCGGACACAGTGAGACAAACTCCATCGGTGCTTTAACACTCGGTAAGGAGGGAGAAGGCACGCCACAGACACAACGCGTTGGCGGGTTGACGGTGGCAGGAGCGGTAGAAGGACAGACTTCCAGCCTGACGGTGTATGGAAACGTTGATGTGTATGGATATTCGAGTCAGGAAGTCTCAAGTGGCAATCATACACTGGAATATGGCATGCAGGTGATTTGGGGGGCCACGGGTACTATCAGCGGTGCGCTGACGGTGGGCAAGGGCTTTGAAAGCGGGCTTGCCCTGGGTGGTGAGGGGGATGGCAACACGGGGACGCTGACGGTGGGAGGTCTGTTGACGGCGCATCACCTTGCGTTGGCTGGCAACGGAAGCAAACTTACGGCCAACGGCGGGTTGACGGTGACGGATGCTGTGAACGTCACTGGGGGGACATTGGAGTTGGGAGGGACGGTGTCGGCGGGATCGTTGACGGTGACCAACGGCACTGTGAAGGCGTTGAGCGGCATGACCGCCACGCGCGGACAAACTTGGACTTTTGGGGCAGGCGGCGTGCTGGAGGTCGGGGACGATGCGACACTGGCTCTGTCGGAAGGAGCGGCAGAATGGACGCTGGATATCCAAGTGAGCGAGAGCAATGCCCAAGGCGGGCAGTTGAAACTGACGGATGATGGTTTGACCGCGCTCTCGGAGCTCAGTGGGTTGAGACTCACCCTGACCGGTCTGACGGAACAGGGTGGAAACTGGACGTACCAGTTGTTTGATGTGTCTGACATGTCAGGCGGGGATAAGGGGAGTATGCTCACCCAATTTGTGAGGGAGGTGTTGCAGGACTATTCTGCTCGCGGTCTCAGCGTGAGCAATGAAGGACTACTCACGTACAACAGTGCACTGGCTGGGGTGCACGATCTGACATGGGGGAATGGAGAGGGGCCGTGGCAGTCGGGAGGCGGGGGATGGAACGATAGCTCCTTGGGAGGCGGAGATGGCGTTTTCGAAAACGGCGACAACGTCACCTTCACCAGTACCGATGACGACATGCATACTGTGGGGATTGTAGGCGCGGTGGATCCGGGGAACATGCAAGTGACAGACGGCACGTGGACTTTCTCCGGAGGGGACTTGAGCGTCACAGGTTCTCTGACGATCGGAACTAACGACTCCGGCGCAAATGTCACTTTCTCCGGCACGGGGGCCCTTGCGTTTAACAGTGGTGTGACAGTGAAACGACAGTCGAGCATGACGCTTGATAAGACCGGAAATGTGAATTTAGGGAACGTGACCGTGGAAGCCGCAGGCGAGTTTGTCACGGCGAATCATGATACTTTCTGCAATTATACGACCGACTGGGGCGCTGTGTCCGGGCCGGGAAGCATTGTGTTACGGGATTTGGGAGGCTCTTTCTCAACAACCGGAGCTTATACTGCCGGGAGCAGAGAGAACGACGGTACGAAAGGGCTCTACGGCATGCTTAGTGGCAGCACGGGGATCGGCAGCATTGTTTTGCGCGGCAACAGCGTCATGGCTACGTGCAATTCTGATGCGGGTTCCGTGTTTGGCAAGGTGACGGATTCCGTGGTGGTGGAAGATGGTGCGAGCTTGTGGTTATACCGGGTGGATAACCCCCTCGGCGATCGCGAAAAGGACGAGCATATTCGCACCCTCTACCTGTGTGGGGACGGTGGAGAGAACCACGCAGCTGCCTTGCGTTCCCAGAGTATAAACCATAGCATTGCTTGGGACGTGTCATTGGCAAAGAGCACAGATGGCGCCACAATCCAAACGGACAGCAATCTCACTCTTTCGGGAGACTTGGCCTTGGGTGGCAAGACGTTGACCAAGACCGGAGGTTCCAGCCTGACGTTGAGTGGGACGGTCAGCGGTTCCGGCATGATTGTCGTGAGTGGGGGCACGCTCAATTTGGCGAAGGGGATAGATGCTTCCGGCGTGGCGATTAACCTTGATAATGCAAACGCTGGAATCAACACTACAGACGGCAGTGGCGATCGTGTCACCATCGCAGGAATCACCGGAACGCAGGCGGCCAACATACAAGGCACGTGGACGATTGACACCGCTGGGCAGACGTACGAGTTCAGCGAAACAGTGAAGAGGAATGTTGGAGGTAACGAGGCGCGGTGGGGCGTCAATCTGACCAAGAAAGGAGCGGGAACGCAGAAGTTTGGCGCTGCGGAGTCTATATACAGCCTGATCGTGGAAGAGGGGACTGTTGAGATAGGTCGGTGGCACATAGGGGAAGGAGCGGGGTGGGCCAGTACTATCGTTATCGGCCGCGTTAAGACGGATGGTGATGGGGGCACGTATAAAGCGGCCACGTTGGTTCTCTCAGGGACTGGGGGGGCAAATAAAATTAAGTCCGCTGACGGTGCTCTATCTCTCACAGTAGGCAAAGGCGGAACGCTGGAGTCCAAGGGCGACTTGAGCTTAGAAAACTCTGGGCTGAGCGGGACTTCTGTGGGTGCGGTGAGCGTTCATGGCGGCAATTTGGTGGTGGATGGGCTGTTTTCCGTGGCAGGAACTGCCGCCATCACGATAGATGAAGGAGGCTCCGCCACGCTGAGCGGAGGACTAACAGCCGCTTCTGTAGCTCTGTCGCAGGGAAGCTTGACGCTGGGCGGGGCATTGAACGTAGCGAATGGGGTGACGGCAAGCGGCGGCACACTGAAGCTGGGTACGGCGAACGTGGCGGAGAGCCTGGCGATCTCGCTGAGCGGCGGCGCGGTTTTTGAGATGACGGAGGGGACTCTGACCATAGGTGCGGGAAAGACACTGACACTGACGATCGATGTGGCGAGCGCCACGGAAGGCGGCAAACTGCGGCTCACGGACACCGTCATGAATGCGTTGCTGGCTTTGAAGGCCCAGATCAATTTCAGCATCACGGGTGCACATATTGGAGCCAACTGGGAATACAAGCTCTTCGACGTGGACGAACTGAGCGGTATGTGGTCAAAGACCGTCGCGGAGTCTTTCCTGAAGGGGCTTCTTAATCCGGGTGAAGGAGCCAGCCTGACTGTGGATGAGCAAGGCACGGTGCGCTATGCTCTCTACGCTGCAAGCCGCGACCTCACATGGACCGGCAGTGACACAAGCCATGTGTGGGACACGTCTGCAGCCAACTGGCAGGCGGGAGCGCAAACGGGGCAGACCTTCGGAGAACACGATTCCGTCACATTCGACAACACCGCAACTGCGAAGAACGTGACAGTTTCCGGCGCCTTAACGCCCGGAGATATCCACGTGACAGGCAACAGCACGTACACCTTCACCGGGCAGAACTCAGCATCCATCGCAGGGTCCGGGAACTTGTATGTGAATGCTAATTCGTCGGCAAGCTTCAGCGGTTTGAGTTCGTTCAGCATAGTCGGCGGCGAGATAACCGGCTCTCTCAAGCTTGAGAGTACTGTGACCGGCACAAAGAGTCTGGGCAGCATGACCGTGGGTAGTAACGGCACCATCACCATCACGGACAGCACGGCGGACAACTGGGCCGGCACCACACTCTCTGGTGATGGCGCCGTGGTGCTGGATAAGACGGGAGAGGTGAGTGTCACCGATGCCGACAATCTCTTTGCCGCACTTTTCGCAGCGGGGGATGGTAATGTTGCACGCTCTTCGGATGAGCAGGGTATCGGACATTTCAGGGTGTTGGAAGGCACAACGCTCAAGCTTGGTGTAGTTGGTGATGGAGCCGTTTGGAAAGATGTCGGCAGAGGTCTCTCGTGGATCAAGAGGCTGGAAGTAGAGAAAGGAGCGACTTTGCAATTCAGCAAGAATGTGTTTGATAACGCAGATGCTGGCTATTCAGATGTTGTTGGGACCTTGGTGCTCTCCGGCGGGGAGACGGGGAATGCCGCTGTTCTGGAAAACACTAGGCAAGATGGTGCGAGACAGGGTGTATGGGTGAAATGGGATATAGAACTGGGAGGCGATGCGATCGCACGCAACAGCGGTGATGATATTTTTTACTTCACCGGTTCTGCAAAACTCAATGCAAACGGTCACACGCTGACTCTGGATGGAAGTGGGAAGACTTTCCAGTTTGGTGAGGGAACTGCAACCTCCCACTTTGGGGCGGCAGAAGGGTCCACCGGCGCCATTTCACTGAACTCCGGGGTAACGCTAAACTTCAACACGGTGAGCGGCGATACTTTCTCGGGGTACGCCATAAGTCTTTCTGAGGGCTCGATGCTCCAAGTGAATCAAAACGCCACCTTCCACTATTTGGAAGATGCGAATGTCTTGGGGGAGAGTGTGACAGCTGCCCAAGTCACGGGTGGTGGTACGCTCACCCTGAACTACGATACGGAGACGGCTCATGCCGATGGTCGAAGCTTCTCCGGAACGATTAACATGACCGGCGCCCTCATCAAGAGGGGTACGGGCACGCAGAAGGTGACTGGGGCCGGAGACAGCCAAGTGAAGAAACTCACGGTGAGCGGCGGTGTGTTGGAGTTTGCCGGAAGGTTGGCAGTAGCAGGCACAAGTACTTCGGATATCAGTACCGCTGGCGTAACCGTGAGCGGTGGTGGTACTCTGAGCATCGGAGAAAAGGGTGCGAAAGATTTGTCCATGAATTATTACAGCCTGGAGGTGACCGGCGCCGGGAGTTCTTTATCCGTCATTGGAAATCTCCAGATGAATTCGTGGGGGAACCTGACAGTGAAGGATGGGGGAGAGGTGACGGTCAAAGGTCGTCTGTATGGCAACAAGAGAGCCAATTCAGGTAATCAATATACATACGGAGTGGGGCAGGTGACAGTAGGAGGCCACAGTGAGGGGGAAGGTTCTATTGGCAGCCTGACGCTTGGCACGGAGGGAGGGAGTCAGACTAGTTATGCCAACGGACTGACAGTGATGGGGTCCGACGGTGGGCAGGTTTCCAAGTTGACGGTGAATGGAAATCTCATGGTGTATGGAGGATCGCGCACAGAAGTTTCATCCGGCAATTATACCTTAGAATACGGTATGCAGGTGGGCTGGGGCGCCACAGGTGACATCAGCGGTACACTAACGGTGGGGGATAGCGCTTGTCTGAGCGGTCTTGCCCTAGGTGGTGAAGGGGATGGCAACACGGGCACGCTGGCGGTGGAGGGGCTGTTGACGGCGCATCATCTTGCGTTGGCTGGCAACGGAAGCAAACTTACGGCCAACGGCGGGTTGACGGTGACGGATGCTGTGAATGTGACTGGAGGGACACTGGAGTTGGGAGGGGCGGTGTCGTCGGGATCGCTGACGGTGGCTAACGGCACCGTGAAAGCGTTGAGCGGCATGACTGCCACACGCGGACAAATTTGGACTTTTGGGGCAGGCGGCGTGCTGGAGGTCGGGGACGATACGACACTGGCTCTGTCGGAAGGAGCGGCAGAATGGACGCTGGACATCCGAGTGAGCGGCAGCCCGGACAACTGGCAAGGTGGGCAATTGAGACTAACGGATGATGGTTTGACCGCGCTCTCGGAGCTCAGTGGGTTGAGACTCACCCTCACCGGACTGGAGGACCAAGAGGACGGTTGGACGTACTGGTTGTTCGATGTAACTGACATGACGGAGGAAGGAAAGGGCAAACTTACTGAATTTGTGAAGCAGGTGTTGCAGGACTATTCTGCTCGCGGTCTCAGTGTGAACGATCAAGGAGTACTCACGTACAACAGTGCGCTGGCTGGGGTGCACGATCTGACATGGGGGAACGGAGAGGGGACGTGGCAGTCGGGAGGCGAGGGATGGAACGATAGCTCATTGGGAGGCGGAGTCGGAGTGGGCGTTTTCGAAAATGGCGATAACGTCACCTTCACCAGTACCGATGACGACACGCACACTGTGGAGATTGTCGGTGCGGTGGATCCGGGGAACATGCAAGTGACGGACGGTACGTGGATTTTCTCGGGGGGGAATTTGATCGTCACAAGATCTCTGACGATCGGAACTGACGATTCCGGCGCAAATGTCACTTTCTCCGGCGAGGGAGATGTGGTCTGGCAAGAGGGAACAACCCTCACCATTGGAGGAAACAATGGTGAGGCTACAGAACTCCACTTGGCCAAGAGCGGCAGCCTTACTGGCGGAGATGCTGTCATCAAGGGAGGGGCGACGCTGTTCTTGGAAATGGGTGGCGACACGAGCCGCAACTTGGCTGGGACCTTCACCGTTGAGGAGGACGGCACGTTTGTGGTGAAAGGATACGAGAATTACGTGCACCTGCCCTCCTCCTCCTCAAACACCTTCAAGGTGCAGGGAGAGGGTACGCTCAAATTGGTGGATATAGGCGGCAACCAGAATGCGAACGATAATAACAACACGACAGCTGCCACCACGTATGGCAATAGTAATGGATCGCAAGAGTTGTACGCTCTTCTGCAAAATGGTACGGGTATCAGCTCGCTCGTGTTGAGCGGGGACACGTTTATCAAGACGGGTTCTGGCTCAGATGCAACCAATGTAGCGGCAAAGATCAAAGATTCGATTGTGATTGAAGATGGTGCAAGTCTTTTGCTGACTAACTGGAATGGCACCATGCTGAGCGCGAATGCGACAAAGGATGATGGTACCAAGAAAACGCTCTATTTGTCCGGTTCAGGCGACAGCGGCGTTGCGGAGAAAGAGACAAAAACCCATGAATATGCGCTGGGTTACGGGTATGGAGGTGGTACGGAGGGAAGTAATACCGTAGCGTGGGATGTTTCTCTGGAGAAGTCGACCTCAGGAGCTACGATAGATGTGAATTCAGGGAAAACTCTCACCATCTCTGGGGCCCTGAATTTGGCAGGACAGACGCTCACCAAGGCAGGTTCTGGCACATTGACCCTCACCGGAGCCGTTGGACTTGGGAACCCTGGTGCGAATTCAGGTGTTATCGTGCAAGCGGGAACGTTAACCATCTCTGGGGCTCTGAACTTGGCAGGACAGACGCTCACCAAGGCAGGTTCTGGCACATTGCAACTCACCGGAACCGTTGAACTTGGGAACCTTGGTGCGAATCCAGGTGTTATTGTGCGAGCGGGAACGTTACAGATTCAGGGTGGTACAGTGATAAAGGGACTCGTGATCAAGCTTGAATCAGGAGACGGCGGACTCAATACCGATACCAGCAACAATCCCGTCACTATCGCAGGAATCACCGGAACGCAGGCGGCCAACATGCAAGGCACGTGGACGATTGACACGGCCGGCAAGTCGTACGAGTTCAGCGGAACAGTAAAGCGGGATGCAACAAGAGACAATGACAAGAGGTGGGGCGTCAATCTGACCAAGAAGGGGGAGGGCGCCCAGAAGTTTGGCGCTGCGGAGTCTATATACGGTTTGACCGTGGAAGAAGGAACTCTCGAGATAGGTCGGTGGTACAAAGATGATGGCAATCAAGGGCAGGCGGGGTGGGCCAATAGTATCGTCATTGGCGGCATTGCGGCGGATGAGGAGGGTGCGTACAAAGTGGCCAAGTTGCTACTCTCGGGAAGCTTGGAGAATAAAATCAAGAATGCTTACGATGCTTTGTCTCTCAGGGTGAACGAGGGTGGAACGCTGGAGTCCAAGGGAGACCTGAGTTTGGAAGGTAGCGTGGGTACAGTGAGCGTTCACGGTGGCGAGTTGTCGGTGGAGGGAGAGTTTTCCGTGAACGGCGGCGCGGCCATCACGGTGAATGAAGGAGGCAAAATTCAGGTGGAGCAATTGACGGCGGGCGGAGCAACGGTGACATTGAGTGGCAGTGCAGAGGACAAACAAGGCAAGCTTGTGCTTGCAGAGGGGGAGAGCCAGGTAAGCGGCCTGCTTGTTGGCGCTCACGGCGTCCTGGAGCTGCAAGAGGGGGTCACCCTGACCGCTTCGACTCTCGCAGGTGTTGAGGGGCAATACGGCTCCATCACTGGCCCCGGCACCTTGAAACTCACGGCGGCAAGCGGCAGTTATGGGGGGAGTGTAGGCAGCAATTTCACGTACGATGCGGCGGGAGGGGAGTACACTTTGGGGGGCTTCAGTGGCAGCGTATTGACGGTGGCGCAGGGGCATTTGATCTTGGAGAGCGTGCTGAGCGGTGGGAGCAACGTGACGCTGGGAGATGGAGTTGAATTGAGCTTGGCGAATGGTGACAATGCCGTAGAGGAACTGGCAGTGACGGATTCCGGAACACTGCATATGGCGGGCGGGACTTTGACCACGACCCTGAGTGGTGGAGGCACCTTGCATGTGACAGGAGATTTCTTGGCGGAAGACGGTACAGCGACGCTTTCGGTGTCCGGTGATACTGGAACAAATGTGGTGGTGGATCTGGGAGATAATATCACGATATCAAGTACGGGGGAGACAACGCTGAAGAGCGTGACCGGCAGTGGCAGCATTTCGGGCAACCTCACCCTGAGCGGTACGGAGGCGGACGCTGCCAAGGCTTTCGTGGGCACGGTGGATAGCGGTTCCCAGGTGACAGTGAGCGGCGGGAGCTGGACGCTGGGCGGCGGTGCGCAGTTGGCCGGAGCGGTGACGGTAAACAGCGGAGCCAGCCTGGCTCTGGTGAAGGGCGACACGGTGGAGCTGCAGCACACGCTGACGCTGAATGGAGGGCTTACGGCTGTGGGAGGTGACGCGAACGCCAAAGCTACGTTGAGCATCTCCATGGCTTCGTCGGATGAGGTCGCTGCAATCCAGCTGGGCGGCACAGTGAATAGCAACTTGTTTGAGGGCATCACCCTGACCCTCACCGAGGAAGCAAGTGGACTGAGTGGTTTTACCGATGATAATTTCAACGCATGGAGCTACCATCTCTTCGATTTGCCGACCAGTTGGGTCGATGACTACAGCTTGACTGATTTCAAGGCAGATGTGGTGGGGGCGCTGGATGCGTCTCTTCTCAGCGGTCATTCTGATTGGAAGTTTGTTCTGGACGACCAGGGATACTTGAGGATTGAGTTAGCCGGTACGCTCGTGTGGAATGTAGGAGGCGCCAATGATACGTGGTCGACGACGGATGCGAACTGGGGAACCGGGGACCACGTGCCGTGGGAGGATGACGAGGCGGCATTATTTGATGATGCCGAAGGCGAGGCTATCACGCTCAGCGGGGAGTTGAGGGCAAGCGGGGTGACAGTCAAGCGTGGAACGCGGTGGAGTTTCACGGCGCAGGATGGCGGCTCGCTGGAGGTGGCCGGCGATCTGACGGTGGCGGATGGAGCCGCCCTGACCGTGGGAGCTGGCACGCCCATCACGGTGGGTGGTAACATCGCCTTGGCAGGTTCACTGACACTGGCGTCTGACATCACCTTCGGCGGCAGCATCACCGGTTCCGGTTCCATTGCTCGCGACGCAAGCGCCAGCGACCGTACGGTCTATGTTCTCTGGTCGCCGGGCGCCGACTCGACATGGACGGACTTCACCGGTAAGTACGGTGCGGATGCCTTGGGAACTGGCGTTGGCTACGGTGTTCAACTCAGCGGCGGTAATCTCACCATCTCCGGCGCCGCCACTTTCAACCACGATTGGAAAGTGTCGGGCTCCGGGACCTTGACTTTTGGACAGGGCGTCTCTGTTGCTTCGGGCACTAGTCATTCGATCATCGTGGAGGACGCTTCCATGGTCGTGACCGGAAATTTGGAGGCGGGAGGCGTCAGCAGCAGTATTACTGTTGACGGCGGCTCATTAACGGTGACGGGGAATTTACAGCAGGCCAACGGCGCTTCTACAGGGTCATTGACTGTACTCAATGGGGGTCGAGTGACTCTCGGGACTGAGACTGGGAGCAGTCACTATGCATACGTGACAGGGATCACCGTAGGAGCTGAAGGAGACAGTGCGGCAAGTACGGTTACGATTCACGGCGATGTGGCGAATGGTACAGGAACCGTGGTTGTGAGCGATGGAGGCGTGTTGGAGATTGACGGACGATTGGCGAATAGTAGTCAATACAATGCCGCCACGGGAGCAATCACCGTCGGTAACACGACGAGCTCCGGCACGATGTCAGTGGGAGGGGCGGTTCTTACCAGCGGCGTGACCATCCAGGGCGAAGGGAGCAGGCTGACGCTGAAGAATGCAGAAACCGCGCAGGCGAGCAGCCTGGGGGCTCTGACGGTAGGAGCGGGAGCGACATTCAGGATAGGCAGCAACCACACCGCGACCGTGACTTCGTTGGCGGGAGTGAGTGAGGGCTACGGCAGCATCACGGGGGATGGAACCCTGATTCTGACGGCAGCGAGCGGTCGGTTTGACGGCGCAGTGAGCAGCGTGCTGACGTATCAAGCAGAGGGGGGAACCTACACCCTCGGGACTTACAACGGGAGCGCCCTGACGGTGGGGAGCGGGACGCTGCAGATCAGCACGCAGCTTGCGACGACCGGAACGGTCATGCTGAACGGGGGCGAGTTGGAGTTGACGGATCGGGAAACAGCGGGTGCAGCCGACAGCATAGGAGCCCTGACCTCCGGATCTGACGCTTCTTCTGTGACAATTGGCAACAACCGTGCACTGACCGTGAACACGCTGAGCGGGAGCCTCGAGAGCCTGACGATGGGCAATCAGGCGAGACTCACGGTGCAGAGCGGCAATCTGAGTATCAGCGGTGCGTGGAACTGGGGCGAGGGAAGCACGTTGGCGTTGAGAGGGGAAAACGCTCAGATCACGCTGGGAGGGGGCATCCAACTACCCGGAGGAGGGAACAAGCTGACCATCGATCTCTCGGAGGCGCTGCTGGGAGGAAATGGTGGAAGGAGCGCTGGGGAATACCAGCTCTTCACGGGCGATGGACTGAGTCGTTTGCCGGAGGACTGGGCGGACAACTTTGCCTTCACGGTGGGAGAAAGAGAAGTTGGAGAAAGCTACTACAACGGACTCGCGTTGGATGGTACGGGGTTGCTGACATGGGACGATGCGGTTGGGAGCAACAACATGTATTGGGGAGCGAACGCGAGCGATGCGGAAGTCGTGCTGGGTTCCTCGGAAGAGGGCGAATGGAGCGCCGAGCAGGGCGTGGCGGGGACAGAGGCGTGGGCAAACAATAAAAACATTTTCCTGCAACGCAACGAAGCCGGCAATGTGAGCGTGACCGTGGTGAATGGCGCAAGGATGAGAACCCTGAATATCTCCGGCAGCGCCACGTACGTGATGGAGGCGGGAGGGGAGGGTTCTGTCACGGTGACAGTGAACTCCACCTTCACAAACCATGCCACGGTGAGCGTGAAAGAGAATGTCACAGTGAATGCGGAGGGAGGGTACACGGGAACCGGCACGCTGAAACTGGCGGGCGGCAACGTGAGCGTGCGGACGGTCTCCGCCGTGAACCGAGCCGACGTGACGGCTGGTACACTGACCTTGGCCGCTGGCAGCACGATTACAGAATTGACCGGTACGCCCGGGGAGGGACAAGGAGCTTTGGTAACGAGTGAGGGAGCCCTCACCGTAGGACAAGGCAGCTACGGCGGCGCGCTGAGCGTGGCGGGAGACTTGACCGTGACGGGCAACTTCACCTACGGCGGGCAGAATGGGAAGGCGGGGGCATTGAATGTGGGCGGCGCGTTGAATCTGGCCGGCAGCTTGACCGTGACGGATTTGAAGGGCAGCGGGGCCATCGCCGGCAGCGGGACGCTGAGCATCACGGGAGGAAATGAGAGCGACTTTGGCGCGCTGAGCGTGGGTCGCCTCGATCTCACCGGCGGCGGGACCCTGAAGTTGGGGCAGGGAGCGACATTGGGCAGCCTGCACATGGAGAAGGGGAGCAAGCTGGCGTTGGGATCGAGTCCGCTGAAAGCGAACTTCGTTGAAGTGGGAGCCACCGGAGGCGGGTTGTCCATCAGCATGACCGGAGAGGCCGGCAATCTGGACTTCGGCAGCATCAGCTTCCTTCCGGGAGAAGAGGGCGGCCACGGCCAGTTGACCATCACGTTGAACGGGTATGATGCCTGGGCGAAGGAGCATGAGGGTGAGACATACCAGCTCTTCAAGGCCGAGAGCTTTGCGAGTCTGTGGGACGCCCTGAAGGGGGATCAGACAGAGGAGGATTGGTGGGAAGACTACTTCAAGTTCGACCTGAGGAGTTCGAATGGTCGCAACCAAGTGACGGGACTGTCCAGAGACGGTCGACTGACCTTTATGGCCGAAGAGGGCACCGTGTGGACGGGGAGCAAGGAAGGGGGAGAGGATGCCAATGTGTGGTCCACCCCGACAGATCCTGAGAGCAGCGATCCCGATGGTAACTGGGGAGAAGGGAATAAAGCTCCTGGTTCGGACGCCAAAGTGACCTTCAGCAATGAGCACACGGAATCAGAGGCAGGGCAGCAGGATGAAGTGAAGTTGTCCGGTGAGGTGAAAGCGGATGAAGTCTATGTGGACTCCGGCGACTTCAAGTTCACCGGGAAAGAAGGAAGCGGCAAGACGGACAGTCTGAGCGCGAACAAACTGACCATCGGCGGGCAGCAGAATGAGGAAGGGAATTACAAGGACGCCCATCTGGACTTGGATGCGGACCTGAAAGATAAGATTGATGAAAGCGGGACCACAACAGGAACGATCGTTGACCTGCAGCAAGGCGGCTCGCTGGACGTGCAGAAGGGAGCCAGCTTCGATGAGAATACCTCCGTGCAATTCAATGGAGGCGAGGTGAAATTCACTGGGGAGAGCCACGAAAGAGACATCGTGAGTAGCAAGGTGGACGTCGAAAACAGCTCCGATAAGGTGAAAGTGAATGTGGCGGAAGACTTGGAGAAGAGCTGGGAGGATCACGATGGTGAGTTGAGCGGCGGCGTAGCGCTCGCTCTCGACAAGGGCATTGAGAAGTCCGGCGAGGGCGACTTCACGCTGAGATGGCAGGACGAAGGAAGCAGTACGCCACACAGCGGAGACATCACTGTGACGGAAGGCACCCTGACCCTGAAAGCCCAGGATGAAAGCGGGGCGAAGACGGCGGCAGCCATGGGAGGCAAAGTGACGGGTAAGGGCACGCTGAAAGCGGGCGAGGGGAGCGTGGAACTCTCCGGCAACGTGTCAGAATTCGAGGGCACCTTGCACACCGGAGGAAGCAACACCGGTGAGAGCGCAGGCGATGAGGCAGGAGGCGGCATCACCCTGACGGGTGAAGCTGCGAGCGGCACCGTGCAGGCGGATGTGTCCGGCAACAGCACACTGGATGTGAAGTCCACCTCTGGCGTCACGCTGACCGGCGATTTGGGAACAGCTGAGGGAGACAACCTTACCGTGAAGAACAGCGGCGCTGGCGACCTCGTCATCGCCGGATCGGTGGGGAACGGCACGACACTGGACACGGTGGATGAAAGCAAGGGAGCCATCGTGTTGGGCGATGGGAGTCAGGATGGGAATGTGAACATGAGCTCGTACAGCGGTACGGTCGCCGGCTCAGGCGACTTGGTGCTCGCGAACGTGGAGCTGTCAGATGGATTCAACAAAGGCTCTGCGAACCTGTACGTGGACACCGCCCTGGCGGCAGCGGGGGAGAGCGATCAGCCAGCGAGTTATGCCCGGCGGCGGGCACGGCGGGCAGCGCGCGGGGCGGAAAACGACTACGCAGGCGGGATTGTGGACATGGGCGGGATGGATGTAACGAACAAGCTCTCCGGCATCAGCGTGAATGCGGATGGGCTGCTCAAAGGCGTGACAGGCAGCTACACAACTGATAGCGATCACAATCTGACGCTGCACTTTACGAGCAGCAACTGGGGAGAAGACGCAGGGAGCGCCAAAAATGCCCTGATTCAAGGCTCCGGTGCCGGGTTCACCTTGGACACAAGCAGCAATGAGAACGTCAACTTCGAGTTCGATGTTGATATCTTCAAGGCTTTTGCGACGGGCGATCCGAATAAGACGAAAGAAATTTGGCTGCATCTGGCGGACAACACAAATTGGGAGTGGTCGGAGGAGCAACAAGGCGAACAAGCCAAAGATTGGTGGAATCATTTCTTGTTCGGCACCGTGAAGGGAGTGACGTACGAGGAAGGAGGCGATGGCGGTGTGTACGTCCGATTGAGCGGCACTGCGGAAGACCTCTACATTGTGATGGGAGGGGACGGCGGTGACGGGGCAACCTCGGATCGAGCCGATCAGTTAAGCGGGAAGAAAGCGACCGTGCTGCTGGATGGGCAGACGCTGACCTTGAATTGGGCCGGCAACGGAGGGGTAGCCGACCCCAAGAATACAGTCGTGCATAATCTCTTGGGCGCGGAGGGTACGGCGCTGTCCATCACGGACACGAGCGGTACGGGGAACCGTTTGAACGTGTCCTTGGACAATACGCTCGCGGAGGACATCTACGACTCGAGGCGCCCCGAAAGCGACCTGCCGAAGCCGGAGGGCAGCACGGTGCATGGACAGCACACCACCTTCCTGGGGTCAATCACGGGTGAGGCCGGAGTCGACATCACGAAAGTGGGCAAGGGCACGCTGACTGTGGGAGGCGATTACAGGCTGACAGATGGCACAACGACCATCACTGAGGGCGCGCTCAAACTGCGCGGCGCAGACAACCGCATGAAGGGTCTCGTCTTCGCTTACGGGACTGAGGACCCTGACAAGAACAACGGTGAAGATGCCCGAGGACTACTGCTGGAGGGTGGTAAGACGACCGTGACAGGCTCCATCAAAGAAGGTGGGGAAGAAGGCGTCAAGAAAGGCGACATCAACCTGAGCAAGGGAGCCGAACTCGAGTTAAACGGACAGAGTGAGCTGGAGGGCACGAGCTTTACCGGCGATGGCACGGGAACCATTACCCTGAAGACCGGAGTCGGGGAAGGTGACGAAGAGGGCGCCAGCCTCACGCTGAGAGACGCTGCATCCATCTCGGGCGTAGGGGTAAACCTGGCCGGAAAGGACACCGTACTGGATGTGGGAGAGACCACCGGCAGTACCCTTTCCGCCCTGAACGGAACCGGTACTGTTACGATCGGGTCCGGTGGCGCCCTGACCGTGGAGAGCGGGACATTCTCCGGAACCTTGGGAGTTGCCGGAACTGAGAACGCCACTTTTGCCGTGGCAGCCGGCAAGAGCTTTACCTTCGACAACATCACGACCACCGCGAGCGGGGAAGACACGGGGAAGGTGGACATCCAACTGGGCGACAACGCCACACTCAGAATGGACCTGACCAAGACCGGTAGCGGGGATGATGAAACCATCCAATTCGGTGACATCGACGTTGGCAATGGGCGCATGATCCTGGATACGGGGGCGCAGAACACGGCAAATGTGGCGGGTGAATTGCGCTTCGGTGAGCAGGGGATGCTGGTACTCAAAAGCTCCAGCGCGCAAGGGGGTGATTTTACCACGAAACTGACCTCCCACAGTATGACCCCGGAAGCCCTGCGCGGGCACGTGCAGCTGAGCGGGGTAGGCTTCCTGCTCTCGGAGGTGAGCAGTATTGGGACGGATGAGGAAGGCTACCTGACGGTGCAGACCCGGGAGGCGACCCAGAACAAATTTGAGCGCGCGCTGCCGGGGTCCACCAAGAACCCGCTGGCGGGGGCGCAGATGGTGTGGGATTCGCTCAAGAGCATCCAGCAGTGGGAGGCGTTCATCAACGCCCTGTGCCACCCGAATTCGGACTACGACCGCATCATCCTGGACCTGACCAATAAGCTGGACAGCGGACAAACGGGCGAATTGGAGCGCAGCCTGGCGGCGATAGCCGGGTCCTCGCTCTCGACCCTGGGACCGGCGTTCTCGGAAGACCTGCACCGCCAGCTCAAGACCATCCGCAACCGCACGACGTCCATGGACGCGAGCGCGGCGGAGGTGCAGGGAGAAGAGCCCATGCACATGTGGATCAGCGGCGAGGGAGGCTACCACAAGCTGGAAGCCGACGGGTACTTCTCGGGCTACACGCTCAACAGCTGGGGAGGCTCATTGGGGATGAACGTGGACGTGAGCAAGAAGACGACGCTGGGTCTGGCGATAACGGCGATGTACGGGGACTTGAAGACGGAGTCGGCCGACGTGGGCCGAGGGAACCTGGATACGATGTACCTGAGCGGGTTCATGAGGACGGCAAGCGGGGCGTGGTTGCACACGCTGGCGATTACGGGAGGCGTGGCCGATGTGCAGATGAATCGCACGGTGAATTACGGATCGGGCAGCTACGCCACGCAGGGCAGCACGAGCGGCTATGCCTTGGGCGCGCTGTATGAGGTAGGCTACACCAAGCTGATGAACGCCGAGGGAACCGTGGCGCTGCAGCCGGTCGCGAATGTGGAGTTCCGGCACGTGGGCATCAAGGGGTACACGGAAACGGGAAGCGACGCCGCCCTGAGAGTGGATGACATCGAGCAGAATATCCTCACCTTCGGCGTGGGAGCGCGCTTGCAGAGCATCGTGGGAGAAAGGACCTTCAACCGGTCCTCGATCTTCGAGGCGCGTCTGTTGCTCAAGACAGAGGTCGGGGATCGTTCGGGGACGGCGAGGAATGGGTTTGTAGGCACAAAGAAGGTAGCGGAAGTGGAGAGCGCGGAGGTGGGAGCCGTGGGCATCGAAGCGGGAGCCGGGTTGACTATCCCGTTGGGGAACGGCAGGGGCAGCATCTTCATGGACGCCTCGATCGAGTACCGTCGCGGCTGGACGAGCGTGAACGCGAGCGCAGGCTACAAGATCGATTTCTGACGAAACGAGCGCGAATCGCAAGGCAATCCGCACTCCCTGCCCGCAGCGCAGACCCCTGCACGGGGCTGGCGGGCGTCATTGCGTTGTCCATAGCGGCTGCATGTTCCCATGCGATTGCCTTGGGGTAAACTTGACAATTTGCGGGGCGATGCGGTATCATGAGGCCATGAAGTCGCGCATGGATGAGCTGGAGGAGTGGGGGACGGATGTGATTTTTAACCGGGCGCATGGATTTCGGGCGTGGGCGATGCGTTGCGCGCTGCGGGTGATGAGTTGGTTTTTCTATGTGATTGTCAAGGTGCGACTTTTTTTGTTTCGGCGGCGCTTGCGCACGGTGCATTACCTGGGGACGCTGGTGGTGAGCGTGGGGAACATCACGGCGGGCGGTACCGGCAAGACCCCGGTGGTCGAGTTGCTGGCGGGAACCCTGGCGGCTCGCGGACGTAAATGCGCGATTCTGACACGCGGTTACAAGAGCGCCGATCTTCCCAAGCCGCAGGTGTGGACGAATGCGCAGGGACGCCGCGTGAAAAATACGCCCAAGATAGCCAGTGACGGGACTTCCCTCTATCTCTCTCCGCTTTACGCAGGTGACGAGCCCTACATGTTGGCTCGAAATTTGAACGGCGTGGCGGTGTTAGTGGGTAAGGACCGCGTGAAATCCGGTCTTTTTGCCATCGAGCAGTTGGGGTGCAACACGCTGATACTGGATGACGGTATGCAGTATCTCAAATTGCGTCACGAGCTGGATGTGGTGCTGGTGGACTGCGGGTTTCCGTTTGGCACGGGAGCGCTGCTGCCGCGCGGGACGATGCGCGAGCCGCGCGCCTCGCTGGCACGGGCCGATTACATCATCCTGACCAAGAGCGAGGGCAAGCCTCAGGAAGAACTCATTGCCACGATTCGCCACTACAACAAGGTGGCCGACATCATCGTGACCAATCATACGCCGGATTACTTGCAGAATGTGTTTACCGGCGAGAAGATGCCTCTCTCGATGCTTCAAGGCAAATATGTGGCTTGCCTGAGCGGCATTGCCCGCCCGGAAAGCTTTGAAACGCTCGTGGAGCAACAGGGCGCTCATATTGAGATACGCCGCCGTTACCCGGATCACCATTGGTTTGACCAAGCGGAAATGGATGCCTTTGTGCAGCGTTGCGCCAACCGCGCCATCGATTTCATCGTGACAACGGAAAAAGATGCCGTGCGTTTCTTGAAACCGGAGGAGATGGATGTCCCCATCTTTTTCCTGCGTATTCGCATTGAAATTTTGCAGGGACATCAAGAGTGGGAACGCATGGTGAACAATATTTGCGCACTCTCGCAGCCCCAGCCTCTCCCGGAGTGGGGAGATGTGCTCTGAGGGGCAACCGCGCCGGTCTGAAAGGGAAAAGTCGAGGAAAAATTCTCAGGTCGCTCGAGCTTCGCTTACTTCTTAAAACCTGCGCAACACGTACACTATCAATAAATTGTCAACCGAATTCTTAATGCGGTTGCCCCGGGGTCGGCAGCAGCTTGCGCACCCGGGAATAGTCCGCATCCCTGTGCTTGGAATAGAGCAGGCGGTAGACAAAGGAGTCGCGTTTGTGGTAAGCCTCGGCGCGGGTGGCGGCCAAGCTCGCCGCAGTGTCGCCGTTGGCTCGCGTACGGGAAGCATCCGCCCCCAGCTGCAAGAGCTTTTGCACGGTTTGTACATTGCCGCGCATGGCAGCGAGCATGAGCGGCGTGTAGCCGGAGTTTTCGGTGGCATTGATGTCGAATCCTGCCTGAACCAGGCGCTCGGCGCAGGCAGACAGCCCGCTCCACGCCGCCCAGTGCAGAGCGCTGAAGCCATCGTTGTCACGCTCATTGCAACGTATGCCCGGTGTTTCCAGCAATGCATTGAGGTAGAAGAGGCGTTTCAGGTCTTTTTTCTGAGCTTCGGCGGGGTCATTGTAGTTGACGTACACGGTCCACATGAGAGGGGTGCGTCCGGTGTTATCGCGGGTGTTGATAAAGTCCGAGTATTTTTTGACGCCGTTTTTCAGTTCGCGGGTAAAAGGCAGGTCGCGTCCGTTTTTGACGTCTTCTTTTCGGATCAGCGAGACGAGAGAATCGGTCAGCGTTTTAGCTTCAAAAATTTCCATGACCTTGCTGCTCAGGTAGCCGAGCACGCCCATGACAGCCATCAGGATGAGCATGTCCTGCACGATGGGGCCCCAGTGGATGGAGCGTTTTTCAGCTTGATTTTCGGTATTCATAGCGGGGGATGGGGGTTATGCTTCGACTTCGCGGGTGGCGAGTTCCTTGCGCTCTTCCTCTTCATCGGGTGCGTCATCTTCCGGATGGTCGGAGACAAACATTCCTTTGGTCAGGATGATCGCCAGCGGGGAAATCACTGCCATGACCAGGTAGATCGTCCACATGAACTCCGGGGAGTTCCAAAAGCTGATGTGACCAGTGTCGATTTTGGCCGCAATGCCATCGTAGCACATGTAGGAAACGAGCAGGCCGCCCACCACGCCGTTTACTGGTTTGGCGATGAACATGGGGAGTCCCGCCAGCGACATGTAGGAGGCCACTTTGTCCTTGGGCGCTACTCGCGCGACGTACTCGGTGAAGCGCGGGGAAAAGAGTAATTCGCCGAAAGCAAAGATGACAATTTGCAGGAAGATGGCGACAAAGTAGGCCTGGCTGACCGTGTCGATCCCCGGGAAGATGAAGTAGCACTCCGGCGGAATGGCCATGAGGATGAGCGAGAGCGCCGAGATGGACATGCCCCAGATCATGAGCTTCACCGTGGAGAAGTACTTGAGCACCGGGATGATGACAATGAGACCGGTGATGATGATGAAGGGGTTGAGCGAGTTCATGAAGCCGAGCTGGAAGTCGTCGCCGATGGTGCGCGTGTAGTACTGCGGCATGATCATAAACTGCAAGGTGAACACGAGGCGCACCCCCAGCGTGAGCACCAGGAAGATGAGCAGTTTCTGGAAGGGACGCTCGCGGATGACTTCGCCGATGAGCTGCAAAGGACGGCGCGAGGACGCCTTGGACGTGGCGATCTTTTCCTCCGGGACGGCGTAAAAGTTTTCGTTGACGAAGCGCGTGAAGATGAAGGCGATGACCTCGCAGCAGGTGCCGAAGTTGACCACCATCTGCAGCCCGTCAGGACCGGGAAACCACCTGCGGATCGGGTCCACAATGGCCACGCCCGCCAAGAGCGCTCCAATGTTCATGAAGAGGTAGTAGAAGTTGAACCCGGTGGGGCGTGCGCGCAGGGTGGTGAAGCGGCGGATGGAGGTGGAGATGCACGGGCTCATGAAGGCCGAGCCGAAACTCATGATAGCAATGCCGCCGATGACGATGTAGCGCGAATGATCCTGCGAGAGGTCGAGCAGGCTCATGCCAAAGTCCGAGCCGAGCCCCAGGATGAGACGACCGAGGATGAGCATGCTGAAGCCAACCAGATACGTGCGCTTCAGACCGATGATATCGCAGATGGTGCCGACGGCGAACACGAACAGGGAGAGGAAGAGCGTGTACATGCCCACCCAAAACGGCGCGTCCGCATCCCGAAAGCCGCAGTAGTCTTTCAGAAAAAGAGCAAAGACGATGATGAGGGTGAAGTACGACAACCCATCGAAAAATTGGATAAAGTTCGTCAACCAAAAGTTGACGCCGCATTCCTTCAGCACGCCGAACTCCGAAAAATACCGCACCAGCGGGTTGCGACTTTCCGTGGCCGTTTCTGTCGTCTCACTCATGGCTCTTTCAATTTCAGTCTTCCAGCACAGCGCCCTTGCTGGCATTCATGGCGAGTTTGCGGTAGCGTTTCAGCCAGCGACTGGGAATGTCCTGCATGGTCGGTTTCCAGTTCTTGCGACGTTCGGCAATCTCTTGCTCGCTGAGCTCGGCGTTGAGCGTGCGCGCGGGGATGTCGAGCGAGATAATGTCGCCGTCCTTCAGCAGGCCGATGAGACCGCCCTCCGCCGCTTCCGGGGAGACGTGGCCGATGCAGGCGCCGTGCGTGGCGCCGGAGAAGCGTCCGTCGGTGATGAGGGCGACGGAGTTGCCGAGGCCTTTGCCCATGATGTAGCTGGTGGGAGCGAGCATCTCCTGCATGCCGGGTCCGCCTTTAGGACCCTCGTTGCGGATGACGACGACATCGCCGGGCTTCACTTTGTCGGCCAAAATGCCGGCGCAAGCTTCCTCCTGGCTCTCGAAAATAACCGCCGGACCCCGGTGCACAAGCATTTCCGGCAACACGCCGGCCTTCTTTACGATGGCGCCTTGCTCCGCTAAATTGCCGAAGAGCACGGCCAGTCCGCCGTCCTTGGAATAGGCGTTCTCCACCGGACGGATGACGGCCGGGTCCTGCGTGGAAAGTCCCTCGATCTGCTGCCCGATCGTCTTGCCCGACACCGTGAGCGCTTGTGTGTGCAGCGCGCCGGGGATCTTGTTGATTTCCGCTAGAATGGTCATGATGCCGCCCGCGCGCAGCACGTCGTGCATGTGGTAGCGGGAGCTGGGAGCCACTTTGCAGATGTTGGGCGTGCGTTTGGAAATTTCATCAATGCGGCGCAGGTCATAGTTCAGACCCGCTTCGTGGGCGAAGGCGAGGGTGTGCAGCACGGTGTTGCTGGAGCCGCCCATGGCCATGTCGCAGGTGAATGCGTTGTCGATGCTCTCCATGGTGACGAGATCGCGGGGCAGCGGACCGCCTTGTCGGGCCATTTCGACCGCCCGGCGGGCGGCGGCGCGCCAAAGTTCCTTGCGCTCCTCGCTCGTAGCGCCGATGGTGCCGTTGCCCGGCAGAGCCATGCCGATGACCTCGCACAGGCAGTTCATGGAGTTCGCCGTGAACATGCCCGAGCAGGATCCGGCGCCCGGGCAGGCGTGGCACTCCACATCGTGCAGCTCATCCTCGGAAATCTTGCCCGCCGTGCAGGCCGCTACGGCTTCAAACACGCTGTTGAGGTCCAGGTCTTCGCCGTTGCGTCCCTTGCCGACGGCCATGGGCCCGCCGGAGCAGAAGATCGTGGGGATGTTGCAGCGGATGGCGCCCATCAGCATGCCCGGCACAATTTTGTCGCAGTTCGGGATGCAGATGCAGGCGTCGAATGCGTGGGCGCTCAGCATGGTTTCAACGCTGTCGGCGATCAGTTCGCGGCTGGCGAGGGAAAACTTCATCCCCTGGTGCGCCATCGCGATCCCGTCGCACACGCCGATGAGGTTGAACTCAATGGGGGTGCCCCCGGCCTTGCGTACTTCGTCCTTGATGAGTTCCGCCACCTTGTTGAGGTGCACGTGCCCCGGTATCACTTCGTTAAAGGAGTTGCAAATAGCGATAAAGGGCTTCTTGATGTCCTCATCCGTCATTCCCGTGGCGCGCATCAAACTGCGATGCGGTGCCCTCTCGATTCCCGCTTTCGTTCTGTCCGACAACATAGCGCGGTCATTCTACCACGTACCCGCCTGCTTTGCTAGTAAAATTTTCGGAAAATAAATGTAAGTTGTTTACAATGAGCATGTAAACAACTTGTTACACCTCGTGCCGTCTCAGCCGGGGAAGCAGCGCGGCTAGCAGGACCAGCAGCGCACAGAGCCCGACGGCCCAGTCGCCGAAGCGTGCGTAGAGGGTGAGACCGGCCCGCGTGTCCACCGGAAGAACCGCGTAGCTGGAACCCGGCAGGTGCGGGGCGCCATCGCCTTTCAGCAACGCGTGGATGACCCCACCGTTTGGCGCGATCGAGCAGCACACTCCCATGTTGGCGGCGCGCACCATGGAACGGCGCAGTTCGATGCAGCGCAGGGCGGCAGCGCGCGCTTGCTGCACCCCGCAGGCGGACTCCCGAAACCAGCCGTCATTGGTGACATTGACGATGACCTGAGCTCCGGGACGCGCAAAGAGACGCAGCAGGTCGCCCACGGTGTCCTCGTAGCACACCGCCGGGATGACCCCGATTGTCTGTTGCGTACCGGGCAGGGGCGTGGGGATGGGTTCTGTGCCGCGACCGGGGCGAATTCCCTCGCCCACCTGGGTGCCGGTGATGCGCGAGTAGGCTTCGCCGATCCATTGGACGTCCTGCGCCAGGGGGATGTACTCGCCGAAGGGCATGAGGTGCTGCTTGGAAGCTGTGCGGATGCTCTCGAAGCCGTTTGGTATGCAAGCCAGCGAATTGAGCAGGCCTCTGTAGCGCAGCTCGTCGCCTTCAATTTGCAGCAGGATCTCATCCACCCCCGTAAAAAGGACGAAATCCTGCCCGCCCAGCTCTCGCACGCGCTGGCGCGCCAATGGGAGGGCATCGCCTGTGAGCAAGTATTGCTCGTTCATGCGGTCGGGCAGACGCTGCAAGGTGTCTTCCCGCCGCAGGAAGGGGAAAGGCAGGGCGCTTTCCGGCCAGACCACCCACACGGGCAGTTGCAGGGTAAGGCCGATGTCTTCGTTCTGTTGGGCCCGGCGCATGGTGTCGCGCGCGATCTCATCGATAGCCTGCACGGTGGAGTCCAAGTAGAGGCGGTATTGACCGGGGGAGCGTGGTTCGGTGATGTGCTCCGTTTGGTCCTTGTTGATCTGCACGGCAAGCACGGGCAGGGGGAGAACTTCCGGTCGCCGCAGCATCGTGTTGGGCGCGTATTGCCGCGCCATCCACAGCCCGCCGCTGAATAGCATGAAGAGCATGATCACCGCTCCGTAAAAGTCCCAGGGACGACATCCGATCCCGGCGCCCTTGAAGTGCATCACCGTGCGTCGCACGGCGCACCAGATGATGACCGAGGTGGCCACGGGGATGAAGGAGAGAGCCGAGCTGCCGACAAACTCCGCCCACTGGACGAAAGAGAGACCGCCGTACAGGGCGGAGCCGAGGCTGTTCCAGCTGAAGCCCAGGGTGCCGTGCG
This sequence comes from uncultured Akkermansia sp., assembly GCA_947632055.1. Lineage (GTDB taxonomy): Bacteria > Verrucomicrobiota > Verrucomicrobiia > Verrucomicrobiales > Akkermansiaceae > Akkermansia. The sequence continues at coordinate 13,201 of CANRNS010000007.1, read as the reverse complement.
CGCGGAGCCACTCGATGCACACCCAGAGGGCGCCCAATCCGATGGAGCAGCGGAGGGTGGAACGCAGATCCGCTCCCGCCCAGTCGGCCCACTTTTTCTTGCGTTCGGGTTGCGGGGCGGCGTTGTCGATGGGAGCGGGAGCCAAGCGCGGGCGCAGAAGCGTGCCGGCCAAGCTCGCCCACAGTCCCGGCAGGCAGGCATACACCGCCATCAGCGGCACATACGCCACGGCCATGAATAGCGCTTGGGGAATGCCAAAGACATACCCCACCTCGTGAATCCACCAAAAACTTACCCCATACCAGCCCATGCCGTACAGCCACCCCATGGCAAAACCGCGCTTCCACCCGATTTTCCCCCGCCAAAGCACACTGAGCAAGGGCAGCAGTGCTACCCACACCAGGTTGCCCCAGTCGTACGGCGGGAAAGCGAAAGCCATGACAACTCCACCTGTCAGGGCAATGAGCGCATCGATCCACCAAGTCCGGCATGTGGTAGCGGGGATGATGGAAACTGAAGATGTTGGAGGGTCTACCTGCTCCTGCCGCCGCGCGTTCATGTCCACATTCTGCCGTGAAAAAACCTATCTTGCAACAAAAAAGGGTTGCATTTGGCAAAAAAATCGGAAAGAATATCTGCGGGCCGAGATGAGCCCTGCACATTATGGCTGATCCAAACGAAAAAAATGAGAAAAACGTACCCGGCAAGTTCTATGTCGACAGCAGTTGCATCGATTGCGACCTGTGCCGTGAATCTGCGCCGGACTTTTTTGCACGCGATGATGACGAAGGTGTTTCATACGTGAAAAAGCAACCCGGCACCGATGACGAAACGGCCACCTGCACCGAGGCTTTGGAGGGATGCCCCGTCCAGGCGATCGGCGATGATGGCGAGTAATCTAACTTATCAAGTGGCATGACCTCGGGGGGCTTTTGCCGCCCGGGGTCTCTCGTTATCCGCATGCCCCGCGAAAACCAGTCCCCCGCGCCGCGCCGCCGCCGTGTTTCATCCACCGGCCGCAGGCGCCGCGCCGCATCGACTGAGCCGCAGACCCCGCCCCCCCCACCTGCCAGATCCCCGCGCTACAACATGGTGCGCTACCCGGACGACACGCTGCGCCCGGTGCGCCACTCCACCCGCCGCGACGGCATGAAACGCCAGGTTGAGGCGGATATGTACGGGGATGTTGCTCCGCTGTCCACCGGAGCGAACATGCGCGACATCACATCTGTTCTCACGGAGGTGGTGAGTCGGCTGGATTTGCAGGAGGCAGAGTTTGCGCCGGAGTTTTTGGCGGGAGTGTGGCAGCGGGCCATGGGAGACTTTGTGGCATCGCAGTCCACGCTGGTATCCCTGCGCGATGGATGCGCTACCATCCGCGCGCCGCATCCCACCGTGCGCTTCGAGCTGCGCCGCCAACGTCAGGGGCTTATCCGCACGCTCAACGAAGCGATGGGCGAAAATTGCGTGCGCTCTGTCAATGTGCGCAGCAAATGACCCGGAGCAACCGTATGAGGACATGCGATTGATATGTGCAATTTTTATTTATTGATAATGTGTTCTTTGCGTAGATTTATTCGAATTATGAACGCATGCAGGGGTGCTTTAGAGCCATCATCATGATTTGCCCCGAGGGTAAACTTGACAATTTGTCGGGCGATGCGGTATCATGACGGCGTGATAACGACAGAAACACGCCATGGTTTTCCGGTGCAGCGGGCGGAGACGCCGTTGGGCACGTTGGAGGTGTCGCAGTACGGGGCGCATGTGTTGGGATGGACGCCGAGTGGCGGCAAGCCGGTGTTCTACATGAGCGGGACAGCCGTGTATGCCGAGGGCAAGGCTTTGCGCGGGGGCATTCCTATTTGCTGGCCGTGGTTTGGCAAGTGCCCGGTTGAACCCAAAAGCAATCCCTCGCACGGTCTCGCTCGCATCAGCATGTGGCAATTTGTGCATGGCGAGGAATCGGCGCAGGGAGAGGTGCGTTTGGCGTATGCGCTGCATTTGCCGGGACAACCGGCGGCCGAGTATGAGCTGCACATGCGCCGCGATGCGCTCGAGATAGTTTTGCGCACGCTGCCAACGCCGACGGACATGGCATTCTCCGCGGCTTTGCATTCCTATTTTGCGGTGAGTGATTATGAGCGCGTGAGCGTCACCGGGCTGGAAGACATCCCATTCACGGAATACGCCGCCGATGCGGCGCCGCATAGCGAGACTCCGCTGACGCCTGTCGGGCATATCGACCGCATCTACTGCCCCGTGCCCGCTGAACGCGAGATAAGTATTCGAGACGAGGCGTGGGGGCGTTGCCTGCGGATAAACCGTCGCGGTTCGGCTTCCTGTGTGGTGTGGAATCCCGGGGAAGAGGGCGCGGCGGGCATGGCCGATGTAGAGCCGGGGTCGAGTCATTCCTTTTTGGCGGTGGAAGCAGCCGTGACGCCTGCTGAACAACTGGTTTTGCACGCCGGGGAGAGCCATGAGCTGCGCATGGTCGTGAGCGTTTACGCGCTATGAGATTGGATGCCCGAACCGACCAGGCGACTCTGGAGCGCATGTACGCGCGGCTCACGATGGCGGAGTTCCTGAGCAACACGCCGCTCCATCTGAGTCTTTTTGCCCGCTACGCAGCGCTTTTTATTCTGTTTCCGAGCATGGTGTTGGGGGTGCGCTTCGGTCTGTGGGTCATGCTGGCATTTTGTGCGGGCGTGTTGACGGCTATGGTGTCCGGACATGAGGAGCGGGCGTACGAGGCGGTGAAAGTCTGGCTGCTCGTTGGGGTAGCTGTGTTCATCGGAGTGACGTTCAGCACGCTGCTTGCCGCAGCCAGACGTCTGCGTTTATCCCGTTCCATGCGTCCGGCGGAACGTTCTCTTCTTCCTTCCTCTTCTCCTACGCCCTGCGGGGCGTTGTCCATGCCTTGGCGGGAAGAGCGGGATGGGTATGTTTCGCAGGTGGTTTTGTGCGCTGCCAAAGCGGGCGTCTATGCGCTGCTGATCGAGTTGCATGACTGTGGACGCGGCCGTTTGGTGGCCGAGGGGCTGCGTGGGATGTGTTGTCCGCGTTGTTCAGGGAAGGCCGGGAATCTGCAGCTTATGGCGCTGATGAAGTTGGAAGCGGGGGAGCATCGTTTGCGCTGGCGGTTTGTGGGCGGTGAATCGCGCTGCCCGCACGGCACGGTCGAACTCGTCTGCCGCCCGATGTGACTTGTTCCGCGAAATGCCTCGCCAAAAAAATGCGCGTCCGGTTGGGGCGCGCATGTCAATTCCGATGGATGCGAAGGTCAGTAGCGGATGTGGTAATCACCCGGCTCCCTGGGAGACTCCGGCTCGCGATCACAGGGAGGCAGCATGCTGTTGAGATGCCGCTTCTGAATGGTTTTCTTCAGCCCTGCATCATTTCGTTCCGTCACTTCCTTGGCCTCCTTAATGGCTTTTTCGCGCTCTTCCTCAGCTTTGGCCGTTGCTTTGTCGTGGGATTCCATACTGGCCTTTTGCCGATCGGTTGCCATATCCCTGAGCGTATCCTCTGATACGTCATCAGGCGTCATGTCCGGCGCCGCGACCAAGGTGGGTGCCGTGGCTGCAATCATAAGAGCGGGGATGAGGATCTTTTTCATGATGACAGGTTATTCGCAGTATAAGAGATTGCTGCGCTATGTCAAGCTCATTTTTGAAAACCGACAAAAATTGCAGATCACAAGGTGAAATGCGATAGAACATTCGCACAAAAAGATAACGCTTTCACTCCGCCTTTCTCGCGCAGCGCACTCACTTCCCAAATCGTAAAAAGCCCCCGAGGGTTCGGAAAGTCAAGCAGGGCGTCAACCCGGCGGATGAGTTTCTTTGCTGTGTTGCAGGCGGAGTTGTCCGCATGCGGCGTTGATGTCTGCGCCTTTTTCGTAGCGCATCGTGGTGGGGATATGCAGGGCGAGGAGAGAACGCTGGAACGCGTGGCAGGCGGCTTCTGTCGGTCTCTGCCACTCCAGCCCCTGCACGGGGTTGTAGGGGATGAGATTGACCTTGGCGTGCAATTTTTTGCGAGCGCGCCGAGAGCCTGCGCGTGCTGCGTTGCGTCGTTGACGCCGGAGATCAGGATGTATTCGAACGTGAGCATGTGCTTGGAGTTGGCTTGCCAAGCCTCCAAGGCGGGGATGAGTTCGGCGAGCGGCCAACGCTGGTTGACCGGCATGATCCGCGAGCGCACGTCATCCGTTGCCCCGTGCAGGGAGACGGCCAGTCGCACCGGGATGCCGCTTGCGATCAATTTGTTCAACCCCGGCACATTGCCCGAGGTGGAAATGGTGATGTGGCGCGGGCTGAGACCCAGAGCTTGCCGATCGGTGATGAGGCGCAGGGCCGGCAGCAAGTGATCGGTGTTGGCAAGAGGTTCGCCCATGCCCATGAAAACGAGGTTATCCACGCGTTGCCCGCTTTCATGTTCTGCGGCAAAGATTTGTCCGATGATTTCACCGGTGGAAAGGTTGCGCTTGAAGCCGTGCAGCCCGCTGGCGCAGAATTTGCAACCAAAAGCGCAGCCTACCTGCGAAGATACGCAGAGGGTAAGGCGACTGCTGCGCGTGCCTGCGCGGCCTTCAGCGGCGGGGATGAGCACCATCTCCATTAACTCGCCGTCCTGCATTTGGCAGAGCAGTTTGCACGTGCTGCCCGCGCCGGATTGTGAACGCCGGACGATAGTCAGCGGGCGCAAGGTGTAGCGTTTGGCGAGTTCAGCGCGCAGGGCGGGGGGCAGGTTGCTCATCTGCTCAAAGCTCGTCGCCCGTTTCTCCCAAATCCATTCCATGACTTGAGTTGCGCGGAATGAGCGATTGTCTCCCAGCTCGGCCAGGGCGGCTGACAACTCGGTGCGCGTGTATCCGCTGAGAATGGGCAGAACAGTCGGCATGGCGGCAAATAATCGCGGCGGTCTCAGAGCAGGGTGTCCACGTAGCTCTGCGCATCAAAGAAACGCAAATCGTCCTCCCCCTCTCCGGTGCCCACAAATACAGGGGAAATTCCCAGTTCATCCTGCACGGCGACAGCCACGCCCCCCTTGCCCGAGCCGTCCAGTTTGGTGATGATGAGACCGGTAACGGCAGCCGCCTTGTGGAACTCGCGTGCTTGCAGGAGAGCGTTGCCGCCTGTCGTGGCATCCACCACGAGATAGCAGGTTTGTGAGGCGGCAGGATCCTGTTTGGCGAGGGAGCGGTGGATTTTAGCCAACTCTTCCATGAGATTGTGGCGCGTGTGCAGGCGTCCCGCCGTGTCGCAGATGAGGTAATGCACGTTCTCAGCCAGGGCGCGGGTATGCGCTTCGTAGCAAACGGAGGCGGGATCCTGGTTGGGCTGCCCTTTGTAGAGGGGAATGCCGAGACGCGTGGTCCAACGCTCCAATTGCTCGACGGCAGCCGCTCGAAAGGTATCCGCCGCTGCTACGAGCACGCTCTCCCCGCGTTTTTGCAGCAGGTGAGCTAATTTGGCGCAGGTGGTCGTTTTGCCGGCGCCGTTCACTCCGATGAGCAAGATGATGCAGGGGTGGCCGTCTTGCGGAACCGGGAGGGAAGGCGCGGTGGCGGGGAAGGCGGAGCGCAGTTGCTGTTTGATGTAGTCGACAATTTCGCAGGCATCGTGCTCATCTCGTGCCTGCAGTTCGCCGAGCATGCGCACGACGCGTGCAGCGCCGATGTCGGCCGAGATGAGATCGGCCTCCAGTGCATCCCAATCGATGACGGGTTCGCCGAGTAGTTTATCGACAAGTTTGTTGAAGAAGTTGGCCATGGCAGTGGGACGACACTAGGGCTTGGATTGGTAGGACTTCGGCTTCAGTTGCATGATGGCCGTGGCAATGATGCCGTGGATGAAAGGAGCGCTCTTGCCGCCGGAATATTCATCCGCGAGAAGGCAGGCCTCAGAAATGACGATGCCCGGGTCGAGATCGCGTTCCACAAGGTCGTAAAAAGCGATGTAGAGAATGCAGCGGTCCAGTGCGTTGAGCCTGTCGGGCACATAATTGCGCAGCAAGTCGTGCAGAAGTTTTTCCCATTCCTGGCGGCGGGCGTAGATGTTCTTTGCAAGTTGTTCGGTAAGCGGTCGACGTTGGTTCAAGGTTTCTGTGTAGTGCACGAGGTCGGCGTGTTCATGGCGAGGCTTGATGCGATCCGGGTGGGCAAGCTGCGCACAACCGGCGCATGCTTTCTGCACTCGACGCAGCGCGGCGGCGTATGCCTCGGTTACCCCCCGAGTTTCGCTCTCCAAGGTGGACAAGATATCTTCCGCAAGCGCATGGATTTTTTCGCAGGTGTGAATCACTTTCTCACTCTGTTGCCGAAGCTCCTCGTCTCTTTGTTCGTCAACCGCCTTTTCTGTTTGCCGACGTAAATAGAGGATCGGCTCGGGCAGGGTTTGCAGCAGGTTGAGCAGCTCCTGCGCCCGTGCCGGTAGCGTCTGCGGCTTGGTCAGAGTGGCGGCGGCAGCGCAGAAAGCCGCTGTGCGTGGTTGCAGCAACGTGAGCAGTTCATCGTACGCGCGAATCTCGTGCAGCACAGCTTTCGCCAGCGCTTTTGCGTACCGCTTGTTGTCATTTTCGGAGACGAGCGTCCAATAGGCGTCAAAGGGAAAGGTCTCTTGCGATTCGGGAGTGACTCCCTGCGCTTCCATCGCATAGAGCAGCAGCAATGCCGATTTGCGGATTCCTCGTTGGTTGAGCATGTTCGTGAAACGGGGCTTAATTCATCTGGGTGGCCTGGAACATGGCTACGGCTGCGCGCGCGGCCTCGCGCCCCCGGTTGAGCGAATCTCCTAGACAACGCTCCTCTGCCTGCTGCTCATCCTGCAGCAGCAATACCTCGTGAATGACAGGCACCAGGCTCTTGCACGCGGCATGGAGCAACTCCCGGGTGATCGCCTCGCCTATCAGGTCAGCATGAGCCGTACTCCCACGCAGGATCACCCCGAGGGCGATCACTACATGCGGCCTGCAATGCTCCGCCATCGCCAGAGCCCGGTTCACCATGACCGGCACTTCAAATGCCCCCGGCACGCGCCGCACGTCCACTCGCGCGTTCGGAGCCAACCTCGCCAGCTCCTCCCTGCAATTCCCCAATAGAGCGTCCGTGTAGCGTTTGTTGTATTCCGATGCCACAATGGTAACGCGTATGTCGCGTCCCTCCATCGGCGGGTTCATGGTGCTTTCTCTGGACATAGCAGCTTTGGGATGTGTACGGCGAGGTGCTTTTGCACCCGCCGCGAAGCATAGCTCATCCCCTCCTCCTTGTCAAGAAGAAGAAACTTTGATCCAGGGCAACCCACGCTGTCCCAGGAAAAACGCAACCCCGCAGACGACGAAAATGGTCTTTCAAGAATGATAATCCGTTGATAATTTGCGATATATTGATCATATGCGCGTTGTATAGATTTGCTCGAATCATGAATGATGCAGGAGGAGTTTTGAATGCCACCATCATGATTCGCCACGGGGTGAATCGAAGAAGGTGCGAGCATCGTTTTTTGAAAGAGATTATCAAGCTTAAAATCACATATTTTTGAATAAAAATCACTAAGGATTATTTTCGCTTAGAGGGATTGCCGGGCGCATTCAACGATATTTTGAATTGCAAAATATCATGAGTTCCTAACATGCAATAAGTTGATTCATTGTCCCAAGTATATCTCTTTCAAAAAGAGATAATCGGGGCGACGCGGTAGATTAAATGGCACGCATTGGACACAACGGGGCTGAACACGGAGAGAACGCGATGGTGAACGGGAGTGTGGTTTGCCAGAAACCTTTGCGCGTGACGCGCTCCTATCTTCCGCCCTTGGGGGAATACATTGAACTTCTGAGAGGAATATGGGACAACCGTGTGTTGACCAATCAGGGCGGGAACGTATGTCGTCTGCAGAGGGAATTGGATACTTGTTTGGGAGTCAGGGGAGCACTCGTTGTAGCGAATGGTACGCTGGCCTTGCAGATAGCCCTGACAGCGGTGGGGGCTCGGGGAGGGGAGGTCGTCACGACTCCCTTTTCGTACGTTGCCACGGCGCACAGCATCCTTTGGGAACATTGTACGCCTATCTTTGTCGATATTGAGCCGGAACATTTCACCATAGATCCTGGCAAAATTGAAGCAGCGATCACGCCGCACACGCGGGCCATTTTGCCGGTTCATGTGTTTGGCTACTCCTGCGACACAGACGCGATCCGCACGATAGCCGCAGACCACAAACTGCCTGTTATATACGATGGCGCGCACGCTTTTGGCGCACGTTACAAGGGGAAATCGCTTCTTTCATACGGTGATATTTCTACCTGTTCGTTTCATGCGACCAAACTCTTCCACACGGTAGAGGGAGGAGCCGTCATCACGCGAGATCCGGAGCTTGCGGCGAAAATGGATCTGATGAGGCGGTTCGGTCACAATGGCGATGAACATTTCTGCGTTGGCATCAATGCTAAGATGTCTGAGCTTCACGCAGCCATGGGGTTGGCTATTCTTCCCCACGTTCGCGAAATCATCTGTCGGCGACAGCGCATCTGTGAGCAGTATGACTCATTATTGGCGGGCGTCGTGGAGCATCCCTCTGACCAGCCGGATCTCGAGCCTAATTATGGCTATTATCCCGTACTCTTCCGGGATGAGGCGCAGCTGAAGAAAGTATTTGCCGCGCTCGCTGCGCAGGAGATTTACCCGCGCCGTTATTTCTTTCCGGCTCTGAATCTTATACCGCATGTCACGGATAAGTCCTCCTGCCCGGTCGCGCAGGACATCGCTTCGCGCATTGCCTGTCTTCCTCTCTCTGATGGGATGACCTCGGAAGACGTGGAACGCGTCTGCCTTACCCTCCACCTCGCTCTCAAGTCGTCATGAAATGGATTTCCTCAGAGGAGGGGCACAGGGTGCTTACGATCTTCGGGCTGAAGATACGCGTCAGCAAGCTGTGGCGTTACGTTGACACGGTCCTTGCCCGTCGTCGCCAGACACGCGCATGGAAGGAATCGGTTCATTTGCAAAATTCAGACACGCTCGTCGTATTCATTGTTCCGGGGTATGCCCTCATCAGCGCGGGCGTCATGTCGATTTACAGTCTGTGCCGCACCACCCGCACACTCCTGCCGACAGCGACCTGTCTTTTGGTGACGGAACCGGGCGCTTTGTCACATGCCCACAATGACCTTTTCCGGAACGAGGAGCATGTTTTCCTCTGGGGACAGCTTATGTCTCTGCTTCGTACTTGGCAAGGGAAAGTCATTCTGCATATCCCGGAGTACCTTGCCGGTCGCTTCGTGAGCTGCCTTTCCGGTGTTCACCGCCGTCTCCTGCATTCCTTGCAGCACCTGCATCTCAATATCCTCAATCAGAATATGCAGCTCATGCCTCCGCCGGAGGCCGTGCGCCCGCTCTCTTCCCTTTCTCCTCGGGTCACTCAGACGCTTGCCTTCAGACGTAACCTCACGCAGGATCTTGCGGATACTTACGGCATGCCGGTGCATCTTTTCTCCGTGCGCATTGACATTTCTGCTTATCCATCCGTTCCCTTTGAGAGAAAGGAAAAGATCATTGCCTATTCGCCGGATGTCTGCCCGGAGAAGGAGCAGGTGCTGGAGCATCTCTGCCGAGCCCTTCCTGACTACGAGCTGCACCTCATCAAGGGCATCACTTTCAACGAGTACATGGAGCTCATTGCACGTTCTTCCTTCGTGCTTACCTTTGGCGAGGGTTTTGATTCCTATTTTATCCAGCCTCTTGCCGTGGGTAGTGTTGGCCTTGCTGTGTACAACGATACCTTTTTTCCTTCTTCTGCGTGGAAAGAATTTCCCCAGGTCTTCGCTTCGTGGGATGCTTTTGTCGAGCAGGCTCCTTCATTCATACGCTCGCTCGCCGCTGATCCCCCCGCCTACTACGCCTTGATTACCCGAACCAACGCTCACCTCGCGCAGGTGTACCCTAAGGATGAATATATGGAAAACCTGCGTTCCTTCTACGCCGGAAGGTATCACCTGCTACCCGGCCAACCCAATACGCTCAGCGCAGCATGAAAATGAGGGAACAAAAAGAAAAATGTTTGGCGATGTGTTGGACGTGTCTTGCAAGGGATCACAATTTTCAAATGGTATAATAAGGATGGGAGATATTGAGTATCAATGATCTGGTAAGGGTGTCTCGGAGATGCTCTCAAACAGAATGTCTAGTCGTCTATTGAAACACACTCCAGACGAGCAGCTGCCTGATTAAGTTAGAAGATATGAAAACTATTAAAAAACACAAGTTCTTCGGAGTGGAGAGAGGAGACAGTTTCTACAAACTGCGTCTTTTCGGTATCGGTTTTAAGTTTCGCAGTAAGAAGCTAATGAGCAAAAAAATTCAGCAACTCGAGCAGAGACTTGGCGCTGCAGAATATAATGCTCGTTCTGCCGCAAGATGGAACGTTTTCCTGTGGAGCAACGAGGAAAAATTTACTGCACAAGATTATGAGTGGTACGTGGCATCGCATTTTTACGAACGACTTGGATTTTACCCGAATTTGAAGAATCCAAAAACTTTGTCAGAGAAGCTCTGCTGGCTTAAGTTGCATTACCGTCATCCGGATTACAGTCGCATTTGTGATAAGCTGGAGTTCAAGAATTACATTGCTGAGAAACTTGGAGAGGAGTATACGGCGCGCCTACTGGGCGTGTGGGACGATCCCGCAGATATTGACTTTGATTCCCTGCCGCAGCGTTTTGTCCTAAAAATAACGGCCGGTGGCGGCGGGCAATATGGCATCAGGGTGGTGCAGAACAAGGATAAGATTGATTGTGATGAGGTGCGTTATCTTTTTCATGAATGGACGCGACCGTGGATGAGGGCACACTACTACGAAGTGGCCGAGGCTCGTAACATACGCAATCGTATCATTGCAGAAGAATATTTGGAGGATGAGCCGGGGTGTGAGTGTTTAACAGATTTTAAATTCACATGCCTCAACGGTGAGCCCCAGTTTTATTGGATAGATCGAGAGCGCTATGGTTTCGGGCATCGGAGAAACGTGTACGATTGCTCAGGTCGGCTATTACCTGTGAGGATAAATTTCCCCAGTTTTAATGGTAACATTCGTCCACGGCATTTAGATACGATGTTGAAACTGTCTCGGCATTTATCATCCGGATTTCCGCATATCCGTGTTGATTTTTATGAGGTTTCCGGTCGCGTTTATGTTGGTGAAATGACCTTCCATTCTGAGGGGGGCTATATGGCAATTACTCCGAGAATGTTCAATAACAAATTGGGGGGGTATTAAGAATCAACAATTTAGATCGCCAATGTCTTTTCGATTGTCCGGGACCAAATGCCAAGCCGTTTACTGGACTATTACCGGACGAGAGGCTGCCTGATTAAGTAAAACATATGGAAACGGTAAAAAAACATAAACTTTTTGGCATTGAAAGGGACGACTGCTTTTATCAGCTTTGTTTCTTGGGTATGACGTTTACGTATTGTAGCAAGAGATTGTTGCGAGACAAGCTATCTTTGCAGGCGAAGGAATTGGAAAATATTCGACGTGAGATTAAACGGAACCAACGTCAGTTTCGGTACGGTTTAATGGGTATAACGAATCAATTGCGAGAGACGAGCCATCAAGCTTTTTCCTGTTATAAATATCATCATTTCATCTGGAATGGCGTTGACCGCTTTACTGCACAGGACTACGAATGGTATGTGTCACAGCAATTCTATGAACGATGCGGTTATTTTCCGAATTTGGATAACCCGGCGACTATTGCAGAAAAACTATGTTGGCTCAAACTACACTATCGTCACCCGGATCAGCCTCGTATTTTTGATAAATACTTATTTAAGCAATATATAGCGGAGAAAATGGGAGAAGAGGGTTGGACTCTTCCCTTGCTTGGTGTTTGGGAACGTGCAACTGACATTGATTTTGACGGCTTACCCGATTCTTTCGTTCTGAAAATTACTCAGGGTGCCGGTGGATTGTATGGTATACGATTTATCCAGGATAAGAAGACATGTAATCGGGATGAAATTAAAGTTCAATTTGATGAGTGGACGCGCGAATGGATGAAAGCCTTTTATCGCGAAATCGCTAATCCCCGTTGTGGTAAGACAAAAATTATTGCGGAACCGTATCTAAAGGATCCAGATATAGAAGGAGATATCAGGGATTACAAATTCATGTGCTTTCACGGAGAGCCTCAATTATTCTGGGTAGAAGTGGAGAGTTATCACGGTCACCATACAAAAGTTTTTTACGACTGCGAGGGAAATCCTCTCCCTATCAGAAGGCAATTTCCTGTATACGAGGGGAATGCCGTTCCAAAGAACCTCCGTAAAATGGTAGAAATAGCGCGTAAGCTTTCAGCGCCATTTCCGCACATACGCGTGGATTTCTATGAGGTCGGGGAATGTGTTTATTTGGGGGAGATGACCTTTCATACGGGAGGTGGATATTTTTGCCCGACTCCCCCAAAATGGGATTATGAGCTTGGCGGCATGTTGGATTTAACTCGTTGTGAACCACAGTACCTCTACGTAAGCCCTGCTCCGGATGCGGAACATTTTGAATCACGAATTTTAAATAACAAAATCGGGGGGGGGAGTATTAAGTATCAACGATTTAAAGAAAGAAAATCTCCATGGTTTTTTCGAAACGAACGACAGGTCGTTTACCTAACCACTACTGAAAGGGAAGTTGCTTGAATGAAGTAAAAGGATATGAAAAATCTCATCATTATAGGAGCGGGTGGATATGGGAGGGAAGTGTCGGAGTTTGCCAAGGGAGCACGCGGCTATGGGGAAGAATTTGTCGTGAAGGGTTTTATTGACGACACGGAGGATCCATTAGGACGCTTCAGTGGGTATCCTCCCGTGGTAGGACGTATTGCGGATTATATGCCGCGACCTGATGATGCCTTTGTGTGTGCCATCGGGGATATTGTGGGGCGCAAAAAATGTACGGAGATGATTGAGGAGCGCGGCGGAGAATTTATATCGTTAATAAGTATATATGCCACATATCGCCGCGGAGTCTCTGTTGGCAAAGGATGTGTGATACAACACTTCTGCAACGTATCTTGCGATTGTACCGTGGAAGACCACGTGCATATGCAGGGGGGGGATATCATCGGACGGTAGTTCCTCAACATGGGTAACACATTTGTATCACAACATGGGTTACACTTCTGCTCGAAATTTGTATCATAA
>CANRNS010000006.1 GCA_947632055.1 uncultured Akkermansia sp. | reverse complement strand
AGCTCTCCCTTGAATCAGAATGCCTATTAGGCGACTTGGCTTTTTTCTTGATTTACACGTGAAAGTGCGTTACATTATCACACGTGAAGGATGTCGCAGCAAGGCAGCGAGAAGATCAAAAGACCCTCGAGTTATCCGTGAAAGGGGTGACAGGCGATGGCCGCAAGATTTCGTTGCGTAACACGGACATCGACACTCTCACCAAGTATTTGGGGCAATGGCGCCGACTCGTCGGGCAGAACGTAGACATCAAATTAGAGAATGGTTCCATCAAGGCTACGGTGACTGCGACATCGGCGCTCAGTGCAGGTCTTGTGGCAGATTGTGATCATTATGCAAAGGGGAATACCTCGGAAATTCCCAGAGAGCGGTTGAGTGTCTTCCGGCAGATGGAGCAAGATGCCAAGGAAGGGCACAGGCAATATGGGGTCACATGCGAGGGGAGGCCATGTTTACGCATCGGTCCGGATATTCATCGGAAGGTAGTCCGGAATCGTGTAGAGGAGGCAGAGCTTGAGATTGAGGGCACCGTCACCGATGCCGGTGGCGAGGGATCTCCGAATATTCATTTATCCAATGAGCGCGGCAAGTACACGATATCAGTGGATCGGCAATTCCTGGAAGGGCTGAGCGAGAATATCCTCTACAAGACCATTCGTGTTTTGGTGAAATGCAAATACGATGTTGTGGAGCAGGTGTATAAGGATTATACGCTCAAGGAAGTCGTCGATATGCCCGTATTGGATGAGCAGAAGCTGGCGGCAGCCATTAAGCAGGGGACAAAAGATTGGCAAGGTGTAGATGATCCGTACAAGTGGTTAGTTTCAGTAAGGGGAGGTGAGGAATGACCGTGCTCTTTGATACGTGCGCTCTTATCTCGTTACTTAATGAGAAAGCTATTTGTCATGTCTCTGCTGAGCAGTGCCTGCGAAAATTGGTGGAAGGGAAACATCGCATCGTGGTAAGTCTGTTTATTGGGACACGTGTGAGTTTTTTGCGTAAGACGCAAAATTGCGCTTGCCAAGACAGGTGTATGGTGGTACAAGGGAGGCGCAGAGCGGAGTGGAGAGAACTTCGCGCATGGGTCAGGTGACGCCGTAAGGTCACCCCGGAAGCCGTGCGTGCGGCGGATGGGCAAATAATGTGACGGCATAGGTCAATCCTTCGGCGGGAACGCTGATTGTAGTGAACAAGATGCCGTGGCGTTCACCCTGAAAGCGGGTGGAAGCTGCGGTTTTTTGTATTTACGGGCTTGTGCTGTCGATCGTTCAACCAATCAAGCACAACTCAAAGACATGTTAAGACTCGATAGATTACCCTCGCCGTACGGCGATTTTTTCCTATCCCATGGCTCCGTACCGCAAAGGCTTGTATTACCCTCAAGCAGGGCGCCTCAAAGCTCGGAGCGGAAGTTCACAAACAGGGTCCGCAATTATAGCCCGAAGACGACACAGGAGTGGGATGAGTTTGATGCGAAGCCGGTAGAGTGTTACAACCCTCAACCTGTGCCACGGGGACACGGGCCGAGGCTGTTGTCGGAGAACATCGACCTGTTGCGGTGGCGTGCGTCGATCTCTCCCTCGCGCACTTTCTGCGTCGAACCGGCGCCATTGACGGCCGGGGAAGAAATAGAGCTTCCTGATTTCACAGAACTTTTGTAAAGATTACGTCAACATGAACTTTCTCACCTATTTTCGAAAATGAGCAACACATTTGAATATAAGGGACACCGGTACACATTCTACAGAGGATGGGGTTTGGATTCTGATATTGAAATCGTTAAAGCATTTCTTGAAGACCGGAAACTACCGGAAGAATCATACTGTGTAATTGTTCATGATGGTGCAGACCCAGATAATAAGAGGCATCAGCAGGTTGTCACGTTTTCCGGGCTACGGAGTTACTGGGGTGATTTTATACACAGAGGACCTTTCTTTCATGACGAATTAGGAAACGATTATCAAACATTTGTTTCCCATGCTTGGAGGGGTGAATCTTTGACACACCGTCAAAAGAAACACATCCAAGATTCGTTTGAAGACTTTGTTTACAAAATGAGGAATGTAAAGTCTATTCACTTCTATTACCAAGATGTCATAGAAACAGAGAGACACAAGTTAAAGTTTAGTTTTTATGAATACTCCGGTGATGAAGAAGATAGAAAGGTTCTAAATGCTTTCAAATTTGGTAGGTCGCTTGAAAATCAATCCTATTGTGCCATCAAATATAATGGAAAAGGTAGGTTTCATACAAGCAATCTCGTTTTTAGGCATGAGACTTTTACACCAATGGTTTACAACGGTCCAGCTTTCCATGATGATGAGGGAAACGATTATGAAATTATCATGTCCAGGAAGTGGAAGGGCGAAAAACTAACACAAGATCAACAGGAAGAACTTCAGAAAGCCTTTCAAGAGAGGGTTTCAGATAGGAAATATGTTGATTTTGCTGAATACCACTGGCAAACAGGAACAATCAACTAATATCATGAAATACACATTTTTTTCATCTTATGGCTGGGAGGAAGATGATAAGAGCATACTTGACGATTTTCAAAACAACCGTTCACTTCCAGATGTTTCATACTTGGTAATCTGCCACAAACCCGGAGAGTGGTGGGATAAAAAGAAAGAATCAGGGAGACCATATCTTCGTAGTCGTTTTTTTCATTATGACAATAAACTACACTGGGGGCCTACGTTTTATGACGAGAATGGGATCGAATATGAAACTTACATCACAAAACTGTGGTGGGGACAGAAGCTGACAGAGAAACAGAAATTTCAGCTTAGCGTATCATTCCAAAAGGTGTTAAAACATCATAGTGTTGGTGAGGTGTTTCGTAAGGTCTTTTTGCAACCGTTAAGAGCACCTAAACAATAGGGCGTCGAATGATTAACGAGACTAGTTTCAACAGATTTGCCGCCCATTCATGAATGCATCCAAGCAGCAGAAAAGCATATCGCATTAATCAACAGTCACCCAAAAATGAAAAAGCAAAAAGAGACACAGAAAACAAGAGAAAAGAAGAAGGACTTCAAGAAGCTTCTCCGCGCCGCCCGCGAGGGAAAAAATGGCACCGAGAAGGTGAGGAAATTGTTGGAGACGGGTGCGAATCCGAATGATGAGCCAGAAGATGAGGACTGCGAAATGCCCCTTCATGCTGCGGCAGCATCCGGCCACATCCCCATGGTCAAGCTCCTGCTGCAGTACGGGGCAGATGTGAATTGCATGAGAAACGAGCGGTCGCCACTCGATGCTGCGATTGAGGTAAAGAAGCTGTCCATGATCAGGTTTTTGCTGAAAGCAGGAGCAAATGTGAACGCAAAAGGGCACCTGACTCCTCTGGTGCGCGCGGTGAATGGAGGGCGCACGGACATCGTGCGGACGCTTTTGGATGCCGGTGCGGACGTGAACGCTGTGACGTCCAGAGGCACAGCTTTGTGCAAGGCCGCGAGCCAAAGGAACGTGAAGCTCATACGTATGCTGCTGGATGCGGGGGCCGATCTGAGCGCTCCTCAAGGATACTCCGCGCCCCTTACAAATGCAGCTCGGAGTGGGGACATGCCCTCCTTCAAGATGCTGCTGGATGCGGGGGCGGATATGAACGGCTCGGGTCCGTTCTACACGATTTTGGAAGCCGCCGCTGCGGGAGGAAATCTGCGCATGATCAAGTTCATCCTTTCCTCCGTCACAGAAAAGCCCACAAAAAAAGAATTGAGCGACGCTCTGTGGCATGCGGCATGTTTCGGTCAGCCGGATGTTGTGAAGTTCCTGATAGAACAGGGAGCGGGGGTTAACATACGTCCTCGGTGGGTACGCGGTTGCTCCCAACGCGAAAAGACAGCGGTGGAGATTGCTGCCTATCGTGGACATTTTTCCACTGTGAAATTGCTCCTGGAGGCGGGCGCGAACGCAAAAGGAGGAGCCCTAGTGAGCGCAATCAAAAAGGGATGTAGCATAGAAATCATCACCCACATGCTGGAGTCGGGTGCGGATCCCAATGGTGCCTACGTTTACAAAACCCTGGCTCAAAGTGTTCAACATAAGCGCGTTGATGAAGGAATTGTGAGGTTATTATTGGAGCATGGGTTGGATGTTGATGATCGTTCTCACAATCGCGTGGGACTTACCCTGCTCTCGGCGGCGGCTGAATCGGGACAGACCAATCTGGTCAAGCACTTGCTTGCTGCCGGGGCGGACGTCAATGCCAAGTCAGCCGTCGATTTATTTGGGAAGATTCGTACTCCCTTGATGGCTGCGGCTGAAGGTGGTTGGGCAGAAATCGTCCCCGGCTTGCTGCAAGCCGGCGCGGACGTGAATGCGTCGGTTGAGGGCAGAACGGCTCTGGACTTTGCCATGGAGAACCAGTACACCGACGTCGTCAATCTTTTGCGCGCTGCCGGAGCCTCCCTTTCCTCCTCCCCGAATCTTGACGGGATCATAACATGATGCATCATTATGAATTGCAAGAATATATGCCAGGAGGATCTGCCCTTGAAGATGGCGCGAGGGTAGCGATTCATCCAGAAATCCATTTCGAAGTGACCGAACTCTTTACGTTGATTGATAGAATCAGGACGTTTTTCGATGCTGATAGCCCCGGTATGGTTTATGGGAGAAACGGTTACGGACAGTTTTTTACGTTTCTTACGAGGACCTTGAATCAAATCATGAGGGGAGATGCCGATAATGCTCTGATAAACGTAATTATAGATTGTGCGGGAGCAGAAATGGCAGTGGATGCCGTTTCTGATGAGTATTTTACGGGCGGCATAGGGGGAGCGCTTGAGCTTTCCGCTCATCAGTTCAAACAGTTCAAAGAGTTGAGAGGCAGGCTGGTGATTAGAGCCGATCTTTAAGGCAGGGCCATGAGAATTCATCTGCTCGTCCCTTCTATCCTGAGTGAATTGGGAGGAGGTGGTGCGGTATACGGAGAGATCGTGCTTGAGTTGCAGACCGTGCCGCGTTCGACTTCGCGATAGATGGCGCTGCGATGACGATCGAGGAGTTTAGCGATCTGGCTGAGAGACTTTTTTTCACGCAACCAGCGCTCAATTTGCTGACGCTCGGAGAAGGTAATATGCTTGCCTTTTCGAGCAACGGAGTTAGAACGCGTTTGGGTGTCCTAGTTCGTAGTGTCTTGATTGTTGTTTTGACCGAAATGACTTTAGCATGCTTTGAACTTCTTGACACCCTTCTTTGTGCCAAAAAACTGTCGCATTTAATTTTGCGATCCACACACTTGAAATTCCTGCGGATTCAATCTTGACAGGATGAGTGGGTATGGTATTCTGACGTGTAGATCACAACTATGAATACGGGCGATTTAACACCGATGGCGCTGAGGCGGGTGCGTGCCACGTCATGAATGGGGGAGGAAGTACGCGAACTATGACACTCTCACGTACGAGACAACGAAATCAATCACATTGAACTATGCCGAAAGTATCTGTACTCATTCCTTTGTATAAGACGCGAGATGATGTTCTGAGGGAGACGATTGAGAGCGTGCTTGGCCAGACATACCGTGACTTTGAGTTATTGTTGTTGGATGACTCGCCGCAGGGGGAGCGCAAGCAAGCCGTAGTTGAGGAGTACAAGGACGAACGGGTTCGATACGAGGTGAACGAGAAAAACCTCGGGATATCTGATTCTCGCAACAAGCTCATGGAGCTGGCTTGCGGTGAATACTTTGCCGTGTTGGATCATGACGACGTCATGCTCCCGACTCGCTTGGAGAAACAGGTGGCGTACATGGATGAGCACCCGGAGGTGGGCGTGTTGGGGAGTTATACGGAATGGATGAAGAGCCACGGCATTAACCGTCAACCCACAGATCACCACAGCATCAGTTTGAAGTTGATGACTTCCTGCTGCGTGATGCATACGTCAACCATGTTGCGGCGGAGCGTGATGGAACTGACGGGGGCACGGTACGAGAAGAAGTGGAGCCCGGCTGAGGATTGGGCGCTCTGGCTTTTCCTTCTCTCACGCACGCAGTTCCACAATCTGCCGGAAGTACTCACGCGTTATCGCTGGCACGAGGATAATACGAGCAAGCTGCAGAAGAACAAGATGGAGATTTGTACGACAGGGCTGCTTGCGTTAGCTGAAACGTACAATCCTTTGCTTTACAGAGAGTACATCTACAGCGCTCCCCACATCATTCTTGTGCGTATCTTTGGTTTTATCCCATTCTTCAAGGCCGTTGGTCGCCGAAACCGCGATACCATGCGCTGGGTCGTATGGCTTTTTAACTTCATACCCCTTCTCGTTATCAAACAACGAATCAGGCAGTACTGACGAGGATAACGAGAGACCTTTTCTCCGTTGCCGCAACCCTATCCGGGAAGAGGAGTTCGGCGCCGTCTTCTTCCTTCTATTCAGCCAAAGCTGGCAGACACCTCGCATGAGGTCCCGCCTGCGTCCGCATGGCTGCGTGGGCAATACGGCGGACAATACCAGAACTATCTCACGAGGGAGAGGATTAATCCATCTGGCGGCGTGAGTAGTGGTACTTGCTCTGGAATCCAATTTCTTCCGGGAATTCAGAGAAACCGGACCACGTATTGTATTCCTTGAGACCGTTACGACCGCAGCTGGCTTGGTAGGGCGGCCGATAAGTGCATTTGAAGGTGGGAGCCCAGAAAGTCACCAATTCGTAGAAGCCGTAACCCATGCGCGTGAAAGTGCGCGAAAAGCCTTCCACAATACCGACAGAATAGCTGGCATAGTTTCCTTCGCGATCCTGCCAGCGCAGCATAGTAACGGGCACTTCCTCAATGCCCCATATGATATTGCCCACAGCGCGACCGAGTTTGCGAGTCGCCGTGTATTCAGAGGCGGGAGGAGCTTGGATATCGCCGTAAGCGGAACCAAACATCGCCAAAAGCAGGGTAGAGAGAAGAATACGCTTCATGGTAGCAAGAGCATTAGCACATTCAGGAGGGAGTTGCAAGAAAAAAATTACGTATTTTTTAAATTTTTTTACACATGGGGTGGAAAGATTTGACGCTTGCAGGCGCGAGTTATCGGCACGCGAAGAAGAGAACCAGCATAAGAAGCGCCACCACAAACTTGGCCAGAGTGCCCCAAATTGCGCCAAGAAGCGCGCCGGTTCCGGATTTAATGGAAGCCTTTAGGGATTTGCGTGCGAAGGTTAGTTCGCAAAGAAAGGCGCCGAGAAATGGGCCGATGAGCAGCCCGATGGGGAAAAAGAAAATGCCACCGATAGCCATGCCCAGCGCGCTGCACCAGATAGCCGCTGCACCGCATCCGTATCGCTTTGCGCCCACCATAGAAAGAAGCGTGTCGGTAAAGGAGCCCAGTAGAGCGAGTAAACCAAGCGTTCCCCACAGCCACCACGCAGGATAAGGAGCGCCCTGCGCACAAGCGTAGGCGACGCAGCCACCCAACAAGACAGCATGTCCGGGGTAGGGCAGTGCACAGCCTAGGATGCCCAGTAGAAACAGCAGTATTGCAAGAACATAGAGCAAACTGCCGCTCACGGAATCCCACGAAAAAAGGGAGGCCCAGTCAATGGTACACAATAACATAATTCAAGATTGGAAGGAAGCGCGTTTGCGGGCCGTAGCATCGGTGATTCGCTTGCGCAATCGAATAAAGTGGGGCGTAGCCTCCACAAGTTCATCGGGCTCGATATATTCAATAGCTCGTTCCAATGAGAAGATGCGCGGCGGGGTCAGTTGGATGGATTCGTTCTTGTTGGCTGAGCGGTGGTTCGTGAGGTGTTTTTCGCGGGTGGGGTTAACGGGAATATCGACCGGTTTTGGAGTCTCGCCCACAATCATGCCTTCGTACACTTCATCGCCCGGGGAGATAAAGAGTGAGCCGCGTTCCTCCATGGCTTCCAGCGCGTAGGGTCGCGCGATTCCATTTTCCATGGATACGAGTGTGCCGCTGCGTCGGGTTGTGATGTCCCCCGCAAGGGGGGCATATTCCTTGAAGAGATGGGAAAAAATGCCGCGGCCACTGGTAAGATTGACCAGTTCGAATTCAAAGCCGATGAGACCGCGAGTTGGGATGGTGGCGGAGATAAAGGTGCGTCCGGCTCCTTTAGTCTCCATGCTTTCCAGCACGCCGCGACGATTGCCCAGGATGCGCACGGCTCCGTTCACGCAGTCATCCGGAACTTCGATGTAGAGCGTTTCAAAAGGCTCCATCTTTCGCCCGTCAATCTCGCGTGTGATCACTTGGGGGCGCGAGATGAGCAGCTCGTAGTCTTCGCGCCGCATCTGCTCCACCAGAATGGCTACTTGCATGGTGCCGCGAGCAGACACGCGGAAAATGCCAGCTTGATCCGTGTCCTCGACCTTGATGGAGATGTTGGTTCTCTGCTCACGCATGAGACGATCGCGGATGACGCGGGAAGTCACATTTTTGCCATCGCGTCCGCCCAGAGGTCCATCGTTGATGCTGAATTCCATCTGTACGGTGGGCGGTTCTATATTGACGAAAGGAAGGGGGGAGTCTGTGGGATCCGCCACAAGCGTTTCGCCGATATCGGCATCTTCAAACCCGGAAAGTCCAATGATGTTGCCCGCCTCGCCTACGGCGGAATCATTTGTTTGCAACCCGCTATATTCAAAGAGTCGGGTCACCTTGGCCTGCACCTGTGAGCCATCGGGGCGCAGCAGATAAAGCGTGTCGCCTTTTCGCACAGTTCCATAGGAGATGCGACCCACTGCCACACGCCCCACGTAGTCATCCCAATCAATATTTGAGATGAGCATTTTGAAGCTGCGTGATGGGTCGGCCTCTTTGGGTGGGGGAATGCGCTCAATAATGCGGAAAAGCAGGGGAGAGCAATCCACGGGCGGCTCATTTTCCAAGCTGTTCATGAAGTAACCATCCTTGGCGGATCCATATACGAAGGGAGCATCAAACTGTTCCTCGGTGGCATCCAGGTCCATCAGCAGCTCAAGTACCTGGTCATGCACAGCAGCAGGATCGGCGTGCGGACGGTCAATTTTATTGATGACCACGATGGGAAGCAGCCCCTCTTCCAATGCCTTGCGCAGCACAAAGCGCGTCTGCGCCTGGGGGCCTTCATAAGCATCCACCACAAGGATGACGCCGTCCACCATTTTCATGACGCGTTCGACCTCGGCGCCAAAATCGGCGTGGCCGGGGGTGTCCACTATGTTGATGGTATAACCGTTCCATCGGATGGAGGTGTTTTTTGCCTTGATGGTGATACCCTTTTCGCGTTCCAGATCCATGGAATCCATGGCGCGTTCTTGAACAGCTTGATTTTCGCGGTAGGCGCCACCGGCTTTCAAAAGCTGGTCTACCAGAGTCGTTTTTCCGTGGTCTACATGAGCAATAATTGCCAAGTTCCGAAACTTGGCCGCTCCAGCCTGCTTCAAATCATCCGCCATAAACGCGCTCATTCTACACCCGCACGCGCCGTCTGAAAAGAGGAATGACACGTTTGGAAGCGTTTTTTCGTGACGCGCATTGCCTCCGCATTGCCTCAACAATAAAGTCACCAAAGGGACGCGCCGAACGGAAAATGCGCAAATACGCAAGAAGGCGTTGCTTTCCGCGGATGGTCACTCGACTGTTGAGCGGCATGAAAACGCTGAGGCGCTACGTGAAAGCGAAAGGCTGCCTCATCCTCACTCCTTCGCGCCGTGCTCTTGGAGGAGTTTGATGATGTCGTCCTCTTTCTCCTCCTTGGCGATTTGCAAGGCAGTTTTGCCCGCTTTATTCTTGATGTTCGGATCCGCCCCGGCATCCAGAAGGGCTTGAACGCCTTCAATACGCCTTGTCACGGCCATCATGAGGGCGGTGTTGCCCTCGTTGTCCTGTGCGTTGATGCGGACGCCTCGTTGAATGAGAAGACGCACTGCGTCAGCGTCTCGGCTAACGTGGCAAGGAAAGAGAGGCGTCCTTCCCTTGGCATCGCGCACGCGCGCACCGGCGCCGGCATGAAAGAGCTGGGCAATCGTTTCCACATCCTCTGCGTAGAAAAGCGGGGTTTGACCGTCTTGGTCGATCGGCTTGTTCACGTCACCTCCTGCTTCAATAAAGGCGGGTAACACCTCATTAACCATCCATCTAAATCTTGCAGAAGAAGCAAGGTTGGCGAGGAGAGAGTTGCCGTTTTCGTCGACTTCATTCGGATTCGAGACCGTTTTGAAAAATGCGCGAAATGCGTTTTCATTCACGATTCCCTGCTCGTCATCGTGGTGTTGTTTTATCCACGCCATCAGCTCCGGTTTGTAGCCGTGCTTCTTGAGGATTTGGATGATGTCAACGTAATCCTCGTAGAGTCTGGCGGATTTTTCACCGTGACTGCCTGTCATATCATAGAGGAGACGGTTGGTCATGTCTTTTGGGATGCGTGCGCCGAGCTTGAGCAGCGGCTCGATTTTCTCCGGATCCACGATTTCCAGTTCACCGGGGGCGATTCCCTTTTCCTTGAGCAGCTTGACGACCTCCACCGCACCTTCCTTCATAGCGAAGCTCATGGCTGATTTCTCTTCATCGTTCTCCCCGCATTTCACGGTCGGGTCCACTCCGGCATCCAGGAGTCGCTTGGCAATCTTAGGACCGTAAATGCCGTTGATCATGAGGGTGGTCCATCCGGTGGGCGGCCAGTTCTGTTTACTTTTTGCCAGCGGGTCGGTGCCGGCGTCAAGCAGCATGAGGGCCAGCTTCTCCCGTCCGGCGGGGGATATCTCCGGCCTCAGCTCCTCCTGAACGAGGATGTCCTTGGGCACGTCCGCCCCCGCTTTGAGCAGCAGCTTGACCATGCTCAAGATGTCCGCCTCGCTTTTCTCACTAGCGCGGTAGAATCCTTTATCCATTACATGTGCTCTATGTCCGCCGCAAGCGGCATAGTAAATGACGCCATTCCCCGCAGAATCTTTGGCGTGCACATCGGCTCCGGCGTCCAGCAGCCGTTTCACAATCTCGGTACGGTTTACAGCGTTTTTCGTCGACATTGCAGAGTTGGCGGCTGCCATCAGCGGAGTCATGCCGTAGGGTTCTTCTTGATCATCCTTTGCCTTTTTACCCGGTGTGTTGGGGTTGGCTCCGTGGGCAAGGAGCAGTTGCACATCTCTAAGATTAACCTCGTTTGCTGCCTTGTGAAGAAGCGTTGCAGAGTTTTTATGCGCCAAAAGTTGAGTATCCCAAAGAGACGCCTCTGCAATCATTTCCACAGGCAATGTGTTCACATCGGCCTTGACTCCGGCGTCAATGAGAGCGAGGATAAAACTTGCGCTTGCCTGCTTCGTCGCCTCTTCCAGAATTTTGTCTGGATCTTGGAGCGTTGCTCCCGCCTTGAGAAGCGTTCGCAGCATGGCCCCGTCTCCCTTGTTGATGACTTCCTCCATGAGCTTTTCGTTCTTGGCGTCCAGTCCGGCGTTCAGCAGAGCTTGCAGCATTTTTGCATCGGAGATGAAGGAGAATATCTCCGGATTTTGGAGCAGAGTCGGATCCTGTTTCAGGAGCGCAAGCACGGTCTCTTTTTGCTTCAATTGAAGCGCAATCTTTATTTGCAGCACGGAATCGACCTTGTCCGTCTTCACCCCGAGCGCGCGGAGGAGTTGCAGCTGTCCCGCGTCCTCTTCGGAGGGATGCTCCGGGAAAGAGAACTTACGCGCGCCAATGCGGTAAAGCAGAGCCGATTTCATGGGGTCCCTCATACGCCGCCCCACCTTCCATTCCTCATTTTTCAGCTTGTTGAGATCCTTTGCTTTTACCCCACGCAGCTCAAAAACCCCATCCGCTCCCGAAGAAAGCTCGTCCCCAATTTCGCCCGGAGTAATGCCCCGATATGTGTACATGTCGCGCGCTTCCTGTCGGCTCAGCGGCTGCTTTTCCTTCTCGAGTGCTGTCAGAAAATCGACCATGTCCCCGTGAGCCACGCTGCCCGCCGTCTTTCCTTTCTTGCTTTTGATAGCGGCATCCGCTCCTTTTGCTACAAGCCAGCCGACGGCGAGGCGGTTGTCCTGCGCGGCGGCGTGCATGAGGGCGGTTTGGCCTAACTTGTCCACGGCGTTCACATTGCCGCCCTTTTCAATCGCCTTGAGTTTTTGGAGCAGGGACGCCGCGCGCTTCTCCTCCTTGTTGAGCTTGGCGTTCTTCGCCTGCTTCTCCGTGCCCGCCGGGAAGAGGAGTTCCACTCCCTGCTGCGGGACAGCCGCCGCTTCCTTTTCCTGACCGCTCGCCATGCCTGGACTCATCAGCATCATGGAGAGCAAACATACGATAAACCGCTTAAAGCAAGTTAATAACAAATGCGGGGGGGGTAGCGATGGAATTCATGGTGATGTTTTGTATGGGAAGTGGTGCCAATCTACCATGCTTTGCCAAACAAAGCAAGGAAAATAACAAGGAATTGAAAAAAATGTGCGTGTTGCGTAGTTTTTGGATCATGAATGTAGGCAGGAGGGGACTTCAGAGGCATGACCATGAAAGTCGCATGTTGTCATGATTGTTGATGTGTATCAACGATGATATCAGTCCGCAAGAGCATTTTTCTCTATTGCTTTTCTTCTCGCAAATGCGCTTGTCCTGGCTGATCTCCTTGAGAGCGAATGTAGGCGGCTTCCTTTTTGAGCAGAGCGCTCACTCGATGTTTGGCGAGGTAGACCTGAGCGAGTGAAACGCCCAGTTTTCTGTGCACCTCGGTTGGTTTCATACCGCGAATGACATTGTAGTCAAAAATTTGGAATTGGCGAGGAGATATCTTCATTTTCACGCGGTCCAAAGCCGCTTTCATGACATTATCCTGCCATTCTTTATCCCATATATCCTCAAAAGAGGGGGAATCCATATCAGGCACAAAGTCCAAGGGAGAGGAAGAGCCGTTGATGTCGGAGGCAGATGAAGTGTCCTTGGCTCGCGCGCGGAACTGGTCGCTGATGCGCCAACTGGTAATTTTCCACAGCCAAGCTTTGAACGAGCCTCGTTTGGGGTCGTAGGCTTGTTTGCGGGATTGTTTGGCAATTGTAATAACGACCTCTTGCACGACATCCCAAGCCTCGTGTTCGCGCAGGCCGGACTGGATTGCTACGGAATAGATGGGGCGCCAGTAGGTGCGGTAGAACTCATCCCAGCTTTTGCGATCCTGCCAATCGGAGAGTTTTAAGATGAGACTGCGGCGCGTATGCTCGGCAAACTTCTCCAAATCGCCAGTCGGTGGTTCATCGCCCTGTGGAGCATCCGAGTCCATGCTCACAGCATAGCATAAGTCACTCTGCGATGCAAGGCACAAGAATGGCATCCGCCATGCCGTGCACTTTTTTCTTATCCTCGGGCACAATGGTTGCCAGGCAGCCTGCCAATTCGGTACGTCCGGCCGCTCGGACATAATAGGGGCATAAACGCACTCTCCCGCGCATTGGCATGATATCTCCATGAGCGTCATAATAGGGATGATTGATGACGGCTGTATCAAAGAAATCCTGCATGATCCATGGGTGAGAGGGGAAGTCGGAAAGAGCTGTGGAGACGGCATGCTGCCACTGTTCGCAGGAGACATCATGTCCGATGATCACACTACGACTGCCCCAAGCGAGGGGAGAGAAGCCGGAAAGTTTGAGCACGAGGCGGCGGGCTTGGCGGCCGAGGGCGGCCACTTGTTGCCAGGAGTTCAGATTCAAGTAAGGAAGAGAAGCTTGCGCGGGGAGAGGGGCGGGGTTCGGCACCCAAGAGTGCGGGACAAGCGACAGGAGCGTTTGCAAGTGGGCGCTGCGCAGCTCACTCTGCCAGGTGGGCAATAAACCCGGCATATGCAGCAGAGCCAGCCACAACTTTTCTTCCAAGTGGGCGATAGGAGGTGGGGAGATTGAGCAGCGCCCCTCAGCGGCAGCGTGGCAGAGTTCGCGCGCGGCGGGAATGTGATCGCTGTCGAAGAGTTCCCAGAAGCGGTAGATGGGAGAGTGGAAGGAAGAGGCGGCAGAGAGATCTTCCGCTCGGCAAGTCGGGAAGGCGGGACCGAGCTGCCGGGCTAGCCAGTTCATTTCCGGGCGGTAGTCAGCGGATTCATCGGATACGGCGATGGTGGCGCCTTCGGGGAAGCATCGCCACATGCCCTGGGCTATGCCATTTGCCCCGCCGAGCACGGGAAACCCTGCGGCGGAGTACACTTGTGCGAGCCAGTGAGTGATACCTGGCCCTCCCGGTACACTGTCGATTTCTACCAGCGAGAGTGTGCCGTTTTCGCCGAGCAGCAAATCCGGTCGGATGATGCAGGGCGCGGCGGTTCGAAGGGCCGAGCTGCGCTGCACCTGGACCAGCCAGTCCGGCTTTCCTGCGTCCAACAGAGGCGCCAACCAGGGATGCAGAGTTCCCTCTGCGCTGCGATGGTAGATACGTTGAGATGCATCCTGAAATTGAGCCAGAATGTGGCCGAGGGATTGAAGACGGCGTAATACCTTGCGACTGAGTGGGAAGGGTTGCGGAGAAACACGCCACGGTACAGGCCCGTTTGTACGCGGAAAGAGACCGGAGCAGGGCAGGGCTGCCAAAATATCCTTGAGTTGCACCACGCCGCCCATTCTAAAAGGGGGACAAAAACATGTAAAGTGCAAAAAGTTATCTGTTATTGCGCGTGGAGGGGAGGGTGGGAGTCATAGAGGGTGTATGCCAGAGTTTGCCCATAGTTTCAGCGGGATGGCGTCCGTGCGCAAGTTGACGCATAGTGAGCTGGTGCGAGCCATCCGATTTATGATAGCCGCAGAGTTTGAAGCCATACAGCTTTACGAGCAGCTTGCCGAATCCACCGATCATGAGGTAGCGCGCAAAGTGTTGCAAGATATTATCAAAGAGGAAAAAGAGCACGCCGGTGAGTTTCGTCACCTGCTCGCTTTGATAGCGCCGGAGGATGAAGCGGATTATGCCGAGGGGCGCGAAGAAGCGCGAGACTACCTGGCACCTCTCGTAGATGATGAGGAAGCGCCGGAGTGTGATTAGGGACGCTTTTCAAGTTTATCCAGACCCTCGCGAATACCGGCATCCATGGCTCGGAAGAGCAAATGAAGTTCTTCTTCGTTGATGCATAACGGGGGCATAGCCACAATGGTATCGTGCGTGACTGGACGCGTGAGCAAACCGTGCCTGCGCATGGCAAAGCAAGCTTGTTCGCCGACGCGTTCATCCTGATGGAAGGGAGTGCCGTCCTGGTGGGCAATATCGATGCCGGCGATGAGGCCGCAAGTGCGCGTGGCGCAGACGTAAGGATTATTTGTGCGCAGTTCTGTGGCAAGTTGGTGGAGGAGTGCGATTTTCAGCGGTAGATTTTCCAGTACGTGCTCTTGCTCGAATACTTCCAAGCTCGCTAACGCAGCGGCGCATCCAAGGGGATGTGCCGTGAAGCTGTGACCGTAGTAGAAAGACTTGTTTTCGCTGTAGGCGCCGAGGAAGGAGTTGTACACCTCCTCAGTGGTGAGACATGCGGCCATGGGGGTGTAGCCGGAAGTAAGTCCTTTGGCGCAGCAGAGGAAATCCGGGATGACATCCTCGTGCATGCAGGCAAACATTTTGCCCGTGCGACCAAAGCCAGTCATCACCTCATCGCAGATAAGGAAGATGCCGCGTTGCGTGCAATACTCCCGCAGTTCGCGCAGTAAGCCGGGACGCCAGGGAGTCATACGGTTCACGCCTTGGATGATGGGCTCAATGACAATACCTGCCACGGTATCTGTAAAATCGGTCGGCAGGGCTCGCAATTCATCCATTTCTCGCACATGAGTGACCTGCATTCCAAAGCCCCGGAAGCGGGAGAAAAAAGTGCTCACCCCGCCAAGAGAAGCTGCGCCCATGGTATCGCCATGGTAACAGTTGGAGAAGGCGATGAAGTGGCGGCGTTGCTCACGCCCGGGAGTTTGGGAGCAACTTTGGAAGGCCATTTTGAGCGCAGTTTCGATGGCGGTTGAGCCGTCATCCGAGAAGAAAACGCGCGTGAGTTTGCCGGAGGGAAAGAGGCGTGTGAGTTTTTCGGCCAGTTCGGAAGCCAAGGCATGCCCGAAGCCGAGGAAGCTGGAGTGGCAGATAGTAGCGGCTTGTCTTTGGATTGCCTGCACAATATGAGGGTGGCCATGACCGTGGATGTTCACCCAAATGGAACTGTTGCCGTCGATGTAGCGGCGGCCGAGCGAATCCGTGAGCCACACGCCCTTGCCGGACTGCAGCATGAGTACCTCGGCCTCGCGCCCCCAGAGGGCTTGAGGCGTGAAAGGATGCCAGCAGTGAGCGAGATCCCGCGCAATGGCGCATTGGGTGAAATCCTGCAGTGATTGAGTTGTCATAGGTGAACCTTGTAAAGACGGTGCGTAGAGCAGTCTCGTCATTGATCATCCTCCTGCTCTTGGGCAACGCGCGGAGAAAAGCGCATCAGCTCTGCCGCAAAGGTGAGCGGTATATCGCCGGTGGGGCCATTGCGGTTTTTCGCGAGGGCGAGGTTAGCATCTGCGCCGACTTGTTCCCGTTCCTCATCATCCCCGGCATAGTAAGCGGCGCGGTAAAGCAGACCGATCATATCGGCATCTTGCTCGATGGCGCCCGATTCGCGCAGGTCGCTCATCATAGGTAGTCCTTTTGTTTTGCCAGTGCGGTTTTCAGGACCGCGGTTGAGCTGGGCGAGCACAATAATGGGAATGGAAAGCTCCTTGGCAAGACCTTTGAGACCGGCGGAAATTTCAGCAATTTCGCGTTCGCGGCTATTTTGAGCTTGCTTGGTGTGGGAACGCATGAGTTGGAGGTAATCTACGCCGATGGCTGCCGTTTCCGGGTGTTCCTTGACAACACGACGAGCTTTAGCACGCAGCTCAGAGATGGAGATGGCCGCGGTGTCATCGATGATGAGGCCGCTGTTTTGGTATTCATTGATTGCCTTGTTGATGCGCTTAATATGAGCCTGGGTGAGGTTGCCTTTTACGAGGTCGCTGCGGCTCACTCCACTGCGTGCGTAAAGAAGGCGTTCCACGAGTTGCACGCTGGGCATTTCGCAGGAAAAGATGAGCACGGGCTTCTTTTCTTCGAGTGCCAAATGTTCCATGATATTGAGCAAAAGAGAGGTTTTACCCATGGACGGACGAGCCGCGATCACGAAAAGTTCGCCGGGTTTCAGACCGTTGATCATACGGTCGAGCACGGGATAGCCGGTGGTAAGACCGAGCACATCGCCACGGCGGTCCATCATCTTTTCCATGTTACTCATCGCCGTTTGGATGTCCTTTTTGAGGCTCCATTGGGTAGAAGTGAGCGAGGATTTACGGATGTCCATGACCTCTTGTTCCGCCGAGTCGAGCAGTTGGTCAATTTCCGTGTCCGCCGAGATGGCCAGTTCATGCATTTTATTGCCGGCCATAATCATGCAGCGACGCAGGTATTTCTCTTTGATGGTGGCAAAATGCGCCTCGTACAGGGCCGTGGAGGAAGCTACGCTGAAGATGTCCGCCAGACCGGCGTTGCCACCGATGGCTTCCAGCTTGCCTTCATCCGCGAGTGTTTGCGCTACTGAGATGATATCGATAGGGAGGTTGCGTTCGTAGCGGTCGCGGAAAATCGTCCAGAGGATGCGGTGAGCGGGAATGTAGAAAAATTCCTCGTTGATGCCATCGGAAATGCAGTGGGAGATGATATTGGTCGGGTCGAGAGCCATCATACAAATGAGACTCTTTTCCAAGGTGGGAGCTTGGGGCATGGCAACTGGTTCCCGGGAGGAATCCTGCTGCGTCGGTGTGGAGCTGGTGCGTTCCTGGCTCATGGAGTAAAAGCGGCGGCAGCATAGCAGGTTCCCGGTATCTTGGCAAGGTTTCCCCTGCGCTTTTTTTCACGGAGAGATGCCACTGTTTTCGGCTGAAAACGCTACGCAAGTTATTCACATTGCAGAATGGTATCGCGCGCTCCAGGAAAATCTTAAGTTTGGTAAAGCAAAGAACAAGAACTCACCGGGCGAGCACGGCCGGTGAGCCGCTGTTGCCACAGGCGGAGATGGGGCGCACGGCGATGCGGTCTACCGCAGTGAACATAGAGAAGGGCAAGGTGACGCGGAAGCGGGAGCCAGGGAGAATACAGAGGGTGGTCCATCGCCCGGAGCGGCGCGCCTGAATGACCCATTTTCGGGCGCTGGTGTCGGTCGGAGTCCATGCGATGGCTACGCCGCGGCCGGGTTGATCAGTTGCCTTGGCCGCAGGAGCGGTCGGATGCGCCGAGCCGCACCAGGGCATGGATGGGGGTAAGGCAAATCCGCCGTAGCGAGCGGCTATATGCGCCTGCACGCCGCCGCGGTTGGCGCGGATTGAGTTCCAGCTCCAGAAGAGCTGGCCGGCGCTTTGGCGGGCGAGCTTCCTCGAAAGATCAATTTGGTTGCCGATTTCGGAGGCGGGACGAGTGCGGTCCTCCGCTGAAAGGATGCGGGCGGTGGAGATACCCGGCCAGATGGGACGGCGAGGGTTGATGGCAGACCACCATTTCATGAGGGAGGGGAAGCTCTGCGGGCTATTGATGCGCCAATAGAGCTGCGGGGAGAGATAATCCACCCAGCCGTTCGCAAGCCATTTACGGGCATCGCAAGCGAGATGTTCATAGGCGTTCACACCCGACGGCACCCCAGCGGGGTAGCCGGGCTGCCAGACGCCAAAGGGGCTGACGCCAAAGCGCACCCAGGGTTTGACTGCTTTGATGCTGGTGTATAAACGCTTCACAAAGGAATCAATGGCAGCGCGGCGTTGGGCCGGAGTACGTCCGTCTGCAATATTGTGATGGGGTGGGTAGGGGTAGAAATAGTCGTCGAGGTGGACACCATCGATATCGTAGCGGCGCACCACGTCCATGATGACACGTAGCACATGTTGTTGAGCATCGCTACTGGAAGGGTTGAGCATGGTGGTGGAGCCGGCGCGTTTGATGAGGTCCGGCCTGCGACGCGCGATATGTTCCGGTCCGACAGGTTTTCCGCTCACGGTTGCGCGGAAGGGATTGAACCACGCGTGCAGCTCCAGCCCGCGGCGGTGGGCCTCAGTGATGGCAAAGGCAAGCGGGTCATACCCCGGGTTGACGCCGGGGCCACTCAACCAAGCGCTCCATGGCTCCAGCGAAGATTTGTAGAGGGCGTCGGCATTCGGCCTGATCTGCAGGATAATGGCATTGAGGTGCAACTGAACCGCACGGTTGAGAATGCTGAGTAGCTGGGCTTTTTGTTGGGCGGCGGGGAGTCCGGCAGAGGATGGCCAATCTAAGTTAAAGACGGTGGCTACCCAAGCTGCGCGGAATTCTCGGGCAGGCTCAGCAGCGCTCTCATTGACCGGCTGCCAAGCTTGCGCTCTGTCTGTACTCCAGCATATCGATATGAGAAGCGTGAGCAACGCCCAACGAAGGATGTGACGCACTCGCAGCATACTCAGAAGAGAAGCGGCATGACTCCCAGCACGATGAGCAGCAGCGTGCCTATGGCGAGTACCGCTGTGCAAAGCGGCGAAAAACTGACCGGCGCGTCATCTTCCTGCGGCTTGTCCCAATACATGGCGCGTAACACCTTGAAATAATAGTAGAATCCGGCTGCTGCGCAGATCACCATGATCGGCAGCAACCAATATATAAGAGGGAGCGGACGGCCGAGAGTTGAAACGAGAGACTGGAAAGAGCTCAACTTGGCCAAGAAGCCGGCGGTAAGAGGAACACCGGCCAGAGAGGCAAAGCTGACAGTAATCATGAAGGCGGTTCGTGGATGCGATTTGCCGAGGCCACGGAAGACAGAAATTTCCTCGCTGCCGCGCTGCATGCGCAGGGTAGCCAGGGCGAAGAAAGCCATGAGAGTAGCAATGCCGTATGCCAATAGGTAGTTGAAAACCGGACCCACTATCGTGGGGCGAAGAGTGATAAAGAAGACGAGGATAAAACCGGCTTGTCCAATGGAAGAATAGCCGAGAAGGCGTTTTGTGTTTTGTTGCGGTATAGCTCCAAGATTGCCCACCAGGAGGGTAGCCGCCGCCACAACTGCCAGGAGCACAATGAGGCTCTGCTGCATATCACCCACCGTGTTATGCAGGTAGATGAAGGGTAGCAGGACAATAAGCAGGGCTGCAAAACCTGCCAGCTTGGAGACAACTGCCAAGAATGCCGAAACGGGCGTAGGTGCGCCTTGGTACACATCCGGGATCCACATGTGCATGGGTACGGCGCCCGCCTTAAAAAAGACCCCGGCGAGCAGAAGTCCCACGCTCATGAGCGCTCCGGTAGAAAGATACGGGTTACTCAGGGCGGCGAGCAGGAATCGCGGGTCTCCCTTAAATGAGCCCGTTGTGCCAAAAAACCAGGCTGCTCCCATGACCAGAAACCCCGTGCTCATGGCGCCGATGATGAGGTATTTTACCCCAGCTTCTACAGAACCTTGGTTGCGGCGGAAATATCCGGCCATGGCGTAGGAGGCCAGTGTTACAGTCTCCATCGCTACAAAAAGCATAATGAGGTCGCGGGCATGAACAAGCGCGCACACGCCGGCGCAAGCCACGAGAGGCAGAGCGGTAAACTCTGCAGCGCCGTCTTGGTGTCCTCCTCCAGCTACAGAGGCGTACACAACGCGGCGGTAGTCGTACGTCATGAGCAAGCAAACCGCCGTAGCTACGCAGGCCAGTGTCGAAAAAAGAGCGGAAGCGGAACTGCCCGCGGTATAGCATGAAAGACCGATGCAGAAAAGCGTGCCAAGGAGCGGGAAAAATTGCTTATTGAGGCGGGGTAGGAAGGCGTCCGCAATCAGGATAAGCAGGGCAAGCCCGACCAAGGCGAAGCAGGGGGAGAACTGGGCCCAGGAATATGAGGAGCTGATTAGGTTTGGAGTGCTCATGGGAGAAGAAAATGGTGGAAATGAAGAGAAGTCATATGAGAATGCTTGGGGCAATGCCGAAGAGCACCAAAGCCGCGCTCAGCAGGGCAGCAGAAAGGATGTCCGCACGACTGAGAGGAAGCGTAGCGCGCGTGCACACGGGCGTGGGTTCGCCGGTGAAGATGCGGCGAATGGCGCGCAGCATGTAGATGGCGCTGATGACCAAGCCCCACAAGGCGAAAACCACAGTGAGTTGCACCGGCCCCAGTCCACCGAGCATGTTGGCCAGGCTGTTCAGCCAGCTGCAGCAGAAGGAGCTGACTGCACCGGGTTCCCAGTTGACAAAGCAGGATACGAAGATGGAAAACTCACCCACAAAATTGGCCAGGAGAGGCAAACCTATGGAAGCCATGCCGGCCAAACCGAAGAAGAAGCCGAGCAGAGGTTGTTTATGGGCGAGCCCACCAAGAGCGCTGAACTCCAGCGTGCCAGTTCGGCGTTCTA
The DNA here is from genome assembly GCA_947632055.1 of uncultured Akkermansia sp. GTDB lineage: Bacteria > Verrucomicrobiota > Verrucomicrobiia > Verrucomicrobiales > Akkermansiaceae > Akkermansia. The sequence continues at coordinate 24,531 of CANRNS010000006.1, read as the reverse complement.
TTTGTCCGCAGAGCAAGAAGAGCAGGGCGATGCTTAGTCCATGCGCCAGCATGAGCATGCCGACGCCTTGGTAGGCGAGAGCATTGGAGGCTCCCGAAAGCACAAAAGCAGCTATGCCAAGGAAAATATAGCCCATGTGCATGACCGAGGAATTGCCCAGCATGGAATCCAACCGGGATTGAGCAATCGTTACGCAGCCGACCCATAGCACGTTGCCTAGCAGAAGAACAAGCAGCAGATTGGTCCAGCAGCCGAAAAATTGGGCGCTGTTGGGGCCGAAGATGCAGGCTACGAGGATGAGGCCGTAGAGACCAAATTTTTTGAGGACTCCTGCATGCATCATGGCAATGGGGGTGGGTGCGCTTGCGTATGCCGGCGCGGCCCATGAGTGAAAAGGAAAGAGCGAAACCAAGGTGCCAAAGCCCAGCAGCAATAATCCGGCTGTCAGGCACGCTGCTGTTGGCATCCGTCCTATTGCTGCCATCATTCGCATTTGCAGGAATTGGGTAGTGCCCAGTTGCATATAGAGCAGAACCAACCCGGCCAGGAGCACCATGGAAGCCAATCCCAGGTAGAGGGTCATGCGCCATGCAATGGTGCGGCGTTCGCCGCGGCCATACAGGCCAATCATCACGAAGGTGGGAATAAGGGCGAGCTCGTGAAAGGCAAAGAAAGACACCAGATTATCAGAGAGAAATGCGCCGGTAGCCCCCGCAGAGATGAGGAGCGTCGATATGCTCCAGCTGCGTTCGGCAGCGCTGTCCGGAGCTTTCATGCCAAGCACGGCAGCCAGAGTAACCAGCACCGTCAGCAGCAACATCGGTTTGCTGAGTGGGAGGAGAAGAGTGAGCGAAGTGGGGAAACCGCCGATGTGGGTGAAATACGCGTCACTCGCTCCCATACTCGGGGCAATGATAGAACCAATGCCCAAGGCGAAAGTAAGCAGAGCGCTTACTACCGCTGTCATGCGACCTGGAGTATGCAGAAAACCGATGAGTAAACTCGAGATTACAGGGATGAGAATAAGCCAGATAAGCATGGTGCAGAAGTTGGTTTAGAAGAGTAGAATGAGGATCAACATGAGAATGAATACGCCCAGAGAGGCTAGCATGGTGTAGCCGCATAGCGAGCCTCCCTGAATGCGCCCCAGCAGACGACCTGCCCAGGCCGTCAGTAGCGCCAACCCTTGCCCGATGAGGCGGCGAATGATGCCGTCATCCAAGCAGGAGATAAGGCAGGCGAACCAGCGTTGCACGCCGCCCACCAGGACATGGTCGTAGAAAGCATCGATGTAGAGTCGCTGCCGCAAGGCACGGGAAACTAGGTTGGCGCCAAGTGGGTCAGTTTGACCTGAGAGCGTGTTCTTCTTGCCGTAAAGCAGCCAAGCGAGTCCGCCTCCTGCAACGAGCGAGCCCAGCCCGGCAAAAAGCGTCACTCCCCACTCTGTATTCGGAGCGTGGAATCCGGCATAGGGCACTAGCTGATCGGCCACAAAGCCATAGCCGGAGATGATGGCGAGCACTGCCAAAATGAAGAGCGGCACCAGCATGGTGGGGGAGGCTTCTTGAGCTTGCTCTGCTTCGTGCGTTCTTGCGTCACCGCAAAACGCAATCAAACAAAGCCGCACCATGTAAAAGGTGGTGAGGGCAGCCACAACCACGCCCAGCACGAAAAGAGGCATGCTACGCTCCCAAGCGGCTTCCAGGATGCTTTCTTTCGAGAAGAAACCGGAGAAGCCGGGTACAGCGATGAGCGCGCACGTGCCTGCGAGAAAGCAGAGCACGGTGAGCGGCATTTTCCGCCGAAGCCCGCCCATTTTCCAGATGTCCTGCTCGTGGTGGCAGCACACGATGATGGATCCGGCAGCGAGGAAGAGCAGGGCCTTAAACCAGGCATGCGTGTAAAGATGGAACATGGCCGCCTCACCCGCCAGCAGGCCAACGGCCATCATCATGTAACCAAGTTGGGAGAGGGTGGAATAGGCGAGCACGCGTTTAATGTCATCTTGCTGGGTGGCCATGAGCGCCGAGAGAAGAGCGGTGATGGCGCCGATGCCGGCAATCACACAGCAGGCAGTCTCGGTGAAGGCGTCCAACCCCATGCTCACTTGTAATCGCACGAGCATGTACACGCCCGCCGCCACCATGGTGGCAGCATGAATGAGTGCGGAAACCGGAGTGGGGCCCTCCATGGCATCCGGAAGCCAGACATGCAGAGGAAATTGGGCGGATTTGCCTACCGCGCCGCAGAAAAGACAAAGAAGGGCAGCCGTGAGGACAGGAGAGCCCGCCTCCACCTTCATGTGCCCCGCCATGTCTGCGTAGTGCAGGGAGCCAAAAAGACCCAGGGTGAGCAAAATCCCGATGAGAAAGCCAAAGTCGCCCACGCGGTTGGTGATAAAGGCTTTTTTGGCAGCGTCCGCCGCGCTGTCTTTATGGTACCAGTGGCCGATCAATAAGTAGGAGGAGAAACCTACCATCTCCCATCCGATGAAGGTAAGGATGAGGGAGTTGGCTAAGACGATGCAGCTCATGCTGAACATGAAGATGCTCAGGCCCGCAAAGTAGCGGCTTTGATTGGAGGGATCGCCCTTCATGTAGCCGAGCGAGAAGATATGTACGAGCGCGCCAATGCCGGTGACCACGAGCATCATCTTCATGGACAGGGCATCCATCAGCAGACCGAGACTGAGGTCGAACTCCTGCACCGGGAACCAGACATAGGAGTTCGGGGCGCCTGTTTGCAAGCCGCACAAGTAGGCTATGCAGAGCGCCATCGTGGCCAGCGCCGAGACGATGGAGACACATGCGGCCACCCGTGGTTTGCGTGCCAGTACAAGCCAATCTGCCGCTGCCGCGACCAGCGGCAACACGAGAAAGAGCCAAGGTAAGTTCTGCATCATAAGTTAGTCTTTCAATGAGGTGAGAGATGTACTTTCCACGCCGCGGCGCGCACGGAACATGGCAACGATAAGAGCGAGACCTACCGCAACTTCCGCTGCGGCTATCGCCATGACAAAGAGTGCCAGCACTTGCGCATCGTACACTGGTACGCCCTCCAGTCCCTGTGCGCGGGAAAATGCTACCAGCGATACATTTGCCGCCGTGAGCATGAGCTCAAGACCCATGAGCACCACCAACACATTGCGGCGCATGATGGCACCGCCCAAGCCGATGGAAAAGAGGAGGGCGGAGAAAATGAGGTAATGGGGTAGGGGAGTCATAGCTAAAAGAGAAGTTAATCACGATGAAGTTTGCGACCCACAGCCACGGCGCCCAGCGCCCCAGCCAGCAACGCAAAGCTCAGAATGACGATACTCATGTTGTAATGGGTGAAGAGGGTCTTGCCCAACAGGGAAATGTCCGATTCCCCCTCTTTCATGGACACCGGGGGAAGCATTCCACCGTATTCCGATGGAGTGGTCGGAGGATGTGTTGCCTGCGCTCCTCGGGGGACAGGACTGAGCTCATTTGCATGCTCCGCCAGCACATGCACCGGGCAGCGGCCTTTTGTTGCTCCCGGTAAACGCAGTGCAGCGGATGAGATCGTGCCTGCCATCATGGCTGCTACCACGACGCCGACGATGCAATAGAACCAGTTTCCTGCAGCGGGCTTCTCATCTTTGACATTGAGCATCATCACAATGAAGAGGATGAGAACGAGGATGGCGCCGGCATAAATGATGAGCTGTGCTATGCCCAAAAATGTCGCGCCGGCGCCAAAAAAGATAGCCGCCACGAAGGCGAGACAACAGGCCAAGCTCAGCGCGCTGGAGACCGGGTTGCGCAGGACCACGACTCCCAAGGCGCTCGCCAGTGCCCCAAGTGCGAAGATGTAGAACAGTATGGCTTGAATGGCAGGATTCATAACTATTTGTATTGATTCCATTTGTTGATGAGACCCTTTTTCGTGCCTCCGAGTTGGTAGAGCTGCTCTTTGTGACGGAGGGCCTGCTTGCGGTCCGTGGGGGTGATGAGATATTCTTTAGACAGGAAGATGGCCTGTTCCGGGCAGACTTCTTGACACATGCCGCAGTATATGCAACGGAGCATGTCAATTTCAAACTCCGCAGGGGCTTTTTCCTGTTTGGGTGTGGGAGAGTTGGGGTCTACTTTGCCAGGCACAACGCGGATGGCGCGTGCCGGACAGATGAACTCGCAGAGCTGGCAGGATACGCAGCGTTCGCGTCCATCTTCACCGCGCACCAGCGTTGGTGCGCCGCGGTAGTAGGGGGGCAGGTAGGCATCCCAGCGCTGTTCGGGGAAAGGCATGCAGGCGCCGATTCCTGCACCGTTGAAGTCCTTTTTGCTGCGGCTTTTACCGAGCAGGGAGAGCACCAAGTGGCGCAGCGTGATGACCAGCCCCCTTGCGAGCTCCACGACATAGATGCGATCCAGCAGGGAAAACTTAGGACGCTTGACAGGAATGTATGACATGAGCAGGAAAGGTTATTTGACGAAGTAGAGGATGAGAGCAGTGAGGACGATATTGACCACGGCGAGCTCAATGAAAACGAGCCAGCAGAGCTTCATCACTTGATCCCAGCGGAAGCGAGGAAGCGTCCAGCGTACCCACACGAAAAAGAAGATGAAGGCGAGCAGTTTGACGAGGAACATCAGGAACTGGCAAATGACAGCCACCCACTGATTCCAAGCCGCCAAGCTTTCATCTGCACCGAATCCGATGGACCAACCGCCCAAGAATAGCGTGACGACCATAGCAGAGCCGATCACCATGGCGGCGTATTCACCCATGAAGAAAGAGGCGAACTTCATGGAGGAGTACTCTGTGTGGTAGCCGCCGACCAAGTCTGTTTCGCATTCAGCCATATCGAAAGGAGTCCGGTTGGCTTCTGCAAAGATGCATGTGGCAAACATGAGGAAACTGAGAGCCATGGGTATCCAGAGTACCCAACGTTGAAGGCTGAGGCCCTCGCCCCAAAGCGGCAGCAGGGTCCAACCATCTGTCGCTTGGGTGCTTACTATTTCCTGTAAATTAAGTGTGCCAAACACCATGAGCAGGGGAATGACGGAGAGCCCCATGGCCACTTCGTACGAGATCAGCTGAGCTGTGGCACGCAGACCGCCCAAGAAAGGGTATTTAGAGTTGGACGACCAGCCGGCTAGCGTAAGACCATATACCGAAAGTCCGGATACGGCAAACACCCACAATGGACCGATATTGAGGTTAGCCACGCACATGGAGATATCACCGAAGGCAGTATTCACTCCGGAGGCAAAGGGTACTACCGCGGCCGCCACCAACGGTGGACCAAGCACCAGCATGGGCGCCAGGATGAAATAGAACTTACGCACATACGAGGGAGTTATTTCCTGCTTCAGGAAAAGTTTCCCACCATCCAGGCATGGCTGTATGAGGCCAAAAGTTGGGATTTCGCGATCGAGTCGCAGCCAGCGGCAGAGGCGCGCGATGCGTCCATTTGGCGGGCAGCCGAAGAAATGCAATAAGCCGGCGAGCGGTTGCGTTTTCTTACTGCCGAAGGGGCGCAGCAGGAAGAGCGGCAATCCCGCTCGGTTGGGCCCTGGGCGATCTTGAATCCACCCGGCCACGCGGCGCTCTATCCACACGGAAAGCACCACAAAAGCCAGAATCACGGCAAACACAAGAGCCAGTTTTGCCACTGTGGTGAGCAAGTAAAACCAAGTCGGGTTGCGCAGTATGTCACAGCACCATGTCCAGAAGCATTCCATGATTGTTTTGTGCGGTAAGTTTTTTCAGTTGTCAAGGTTGTTTGGCGTGCTCGCGCTCGATCAGGGGAATGGTGACGCCAGTTTCCAAGATTTGGCGACCAGAGTTGCCAATATTTGCCCAAGTGACACCGGAGAGAGCCTCAAATTGCTCAGCCATTTCCTCCAGAATTTCCATGGAGCTGGTGGCGCGGACGGCTTTGAGTGGTACATCACCACATTCTTGAAGTAGAGCGCGTAAAATGTCCCAATCGGCTCTGGCTTCTCCCAGCGGGTCAATCGCTCGATTGAGGCGTTGGATGCGTCCGGTCACGTTGATCATGGTGCCGTGTTTTTCAGCAAATGTGACGCCCGGAAGTACAGCGTCCGCCTCTTGGGTCGTGGGACTTTCGCTGTGAGCCATCACCAGCAGGTAATCCAGCTTGCGGAGTTGTTCAGCGGGAATCCCGGCTTCAGCCGTTACATCCTCACCGAGCACGATGAGCGAGCGAATCTTGCCGATTTTGATGCCGCGGACAATGTCGGGCAGGGTGCTGCCATCTTTTCCTAGGATGAGTTTGGCGCCGGTTGTGTTGGGATTGCGGTCGGCCGAGATGAGCATGCCATCATTCTCCCCCATGCGCGGAACGATATCCAGAGCCTTGACGCCAAGAAGATCGGCCAAGTGTTTTGTGAGGTACAGCTCTTCGTTGGTGAGGCGTGCTGAGGCGATGATGGCGAGTTCAGAACTCTTGCAACGGCGCAATTGCTCGGCTACCGTTCGCAGTAGCGGCTCCCATGCGGCAGGTCGTTGTTCAGTTTGTTGATCCGTGCGGATAAGTGGGGTGAGCAAACGTTCCGGTGCGTTGATGTATTTGTAGTTCAGGCGGTGGTCATCCGGCATCCAGCAACTGTTCACGGCATCATTTTGGCGCGGGGTAATGCGGTACACCTGCTGTTCGCGGGTCCAGATATTGATATTGGTGCCAGTGCCGCAGTTCACATCAATGGTAGGAGTACTCTTCAAGAACCAGACGCGCATTTTGAAGCGAAAATCCTTGGAAGTCATGGCGCCTACGGGGCAAATATCCACCACGTTCATGGAGTAGTTGCTGTCTAGCGTTTTGCCGGGGTAGCAGGCAATGGCATTGCGTCCGCCGCGGCCTACCACACCGAGGACTTCCTCCCCGACGATTTCCTTCATGAAACGTACGCACCGGCGGCAGAGCACGCAGCGTTCCTGATCCAAGTTCACACGTGGACCGATGGAGAGGTTTTTCCCTTTCTTAATTTTGCTCTCGGTGAAGCGGTGGGTAAGTTGGCCGTAATCTGCAGTGTATTCCTGCAGTTTGCATTCGCCTGCCTGGTCGCAGATGGGGCAATCCAGCGGGTGGTTGGTAAGCAGGAACTCCAACACGGCGCGGCGCGCTTCAGTGCAGACGGTGCCATTGGTGCGGATGCCCATATTTTCAGCTACCGTGTTGGCGCAGGCAACAATGGCTCGCGGCATCCACTGGATGGTTTGGTAACCATCATCATTGTAAGTGGGTGTGGCGCCGGGGGCGAGACGCGGAGGCATACCCTGCTCCACCAAGCACATGCGGCAGGAACCCGCCACGCTCAGCTTGGGGTGGTAGCAGAAGCAAGGCACATGTACGCCTACGCTGTTGCAGGCATCTGCGATGCGAGTGCCTTTGGGGAAGCGATACCAAGTGCCGTTGATTTGCACATTGACCTTACCTTCGGCGGCGGCCGCGTCCTTCGGCAATATTTGCTGTTCTGTACTCATGGGTCGGCAGTAAGGGTTAGTCTTCTCGGGTCAGGTATTTACGCGCCTCAGCGGCTTCCGGATTATGGGGCTTGAAAGCGTTAATGGGTCTGGTGAGCGCCAGGAACTCTTCTCGGAATTTGGTGGTAAACGCTTGGACCGGCCACGCACACGCTTCGCCGAATGCACAGACGGTTCGTCCGCAGATATTGTCCGCCACGCTCTTGAGCAGGTCCACATCTTCCGGGGATGCCTTGCCTTGGCAGATGCGCGTGCTCAGTTTGAGCATCCACGGGTTGCCTTCTCGGCACGGCGTGCATTGTCCGCAGGATTCCCACGCAAAGAAGCGATTGAGGTTGCGCAGCATTTCGGGCATGCTTCGCGAGTCGTCCATGACGATGACACCGCCCGAGCCGCTCATGGAGCCGTGCTGGGCGATGCTGTCAAGGTCCATCGGCACGTCAAAGATAGTCATTTTACGGACACTGCCGTCAGGGTTGCGCCCTTTGAGCACCTCGTCACAGCGCATCACCTTGGCGCTGGCGCCACCGGGAATGATGGCCTTAAAACTGCGACCGGGTTTTGGTCCGCCGCACAGTTCATAGAGCAAATCGCCGTACGTGATGGAACCGGAGATGATTTCGTAGTATCCCGGTCTTTGAACATCGCCGGATACGCCGATGATACGCGTGCCCGGACTGCGAGTAGCGCCGTCGGCTGCATATGCTTCGCCGCCTCGCATCAGCACTTGACGCACCTGGCAGAGCGATTCCACGTTGTTGACGATGGTGGGACAGCCGTACAGACCAATGGCTGCGGGGAAGAAAGGAGGTTTGATACGTGGGTAGGGGCGAACGCCTTCGATGGAATTGATGAGGCCCGTTTCTTCACCGCAGATGTACGCTCCGGCGCCGCGGTGAAGAATGATGTTCAGATCATATCCGCTGCCGAGGATATTTTTACCCAGGAAGTTGTTTTTTTCGGCCTCTGCCAAAGCCCGCTGCACAATTTTGGCCGCTTCCGGGAACTCCTCGCGCATGTAGATGATGGCGTAGTGGGCTTGTACAGCGTAGCAGGCGATAATCATACCCTCCAGCAGCTGGTGCGGATCCTGGTGTACAATGAAGCGGTCCTTAAAAGTGCCAGGTTCAGATTCGTCACAGTTGCAGACAAGATACACGGGCTTGGTATTGCCCTTGGGGATGAAGGTCCACTTGACGCCCGTAGGGAACCCTGCGCCGCCACGACCGCGCAAGCCGCTCTTTTTCACCTCATCGATGATGGCCGCTGGTTCCATTTTGATGGCCTTTTTGAGAGTTTCGTAGCCGCCGTCTTTGATGAAACAAGCAATAGACGGGTCATAGCCCACGCGATCAATATTGCGAAAGATGCGGCGAGTTTCTCGCGGGTGGGGTTCGTGCCCCGGTTTGTAGGTGATCTCACTCATGGTCGTGTCGTCATGCTTTCTTGCTGTATTCCTCTATCAGATCATCCACTTTTGCCTGATCCATCTGCGAGTAAAGAGTGTCGTTGACCATGAGGTTAGGTCCGAAGCCACAGGCCGCCAGGCATTCTACAGCCTCAATGCTCCACAATCCGTCCGCGCTGACAGCCATGGGCTCCTCATCCGTCATGGCTTTCGGGTCGATGCCGATTTTCTCACAGATATAAGACAACAGTTCCTCGCCGCCGGACAGAGCGCAGGCAATCGTGTGGCAGACGCGGATGTGCCACTTGCCCGGACAGCTTGTGCGGATACCGGGGTAGAAACTCACAATGCCCTGCACGTGGATAGGCGTAGATTGGCACATTTCTGCAATCCAGAGCACGCTTTGCGGGCAAATGTAACCGTGCTTCTCCTGAACCAGGTGAATCAAAGGCAGAACAGCAGATTGCTCTCTGCCCTTCGGGTACATGGAGATGTATGCCTTTGCTTTTTTGGTGAGCTCGGGGGTCACCTTAAAGGGCGGGTAATACTTTTCCCCCGGAGAGGGTTTAGTTTCTGCGAGAGCCGCAATAGCATCTGGTTGCTCTGTCATGGTGTTAGATAAGTTGGTTTTTTAGCGGTCGCATTCGCCTTGCACAAAATCGAAGGAACCGAGAATGGCGCCGATGTCGCTCACCAAATGGCCTGGTAGCAACTCCGGCAGCATCGAGAGTGTGCAGAAGGATGGACTGCGCATTTTGAGGCGGTTTGGAGTACCACCTCCCTGAGAATCGATGAAAAAGCCCAGTTCCCCTTTCGGGTTTTCGGCGGCGAAAAAGACTTGGCCGGCCGGAGCGTTTACGCTCTGCGTGCTCACCATGAATTGCCGAATGAGTTCCTCCATGCCCTGCAACGCATCTTCCTTGCGGGGGAGTACGCCGCGTTCATTTTGCACGCAGATGGGACCGGACGGCATGTCTTCGCATACCTGGCGAATGATGCGCACGGACTGCAGGATCTCCTCCAATCGCAGTTGGAAGCGTGCATAGCAGTCGCCTTCCTGTGCTACGGGCACATCAAACTCATATTTTTCGTAACCGAGGTAGGGATTCGTTTTGCGTAAATCGCGCTTGACGCCGCTGGCGCGCAAGTTGGGACCGGTCATGCCGTTCTGCAGCGCCATTTCTCGAGTGATAACGCCCACGCCTACCAGACGATCGATGAAGACTTTATTGTGCAGCAGCAGACGTTTGAGTTCATCCACGGTCTTTTCTGCCGAGTCACAAAAGTCAAGCACTTCCTTTTCAAACCCTTTCGGCAGGTCGCGCGTCAAGCCGCCGATGCGCGTGTAGCTGGAGGTGAAGCGCGCTCCGCAGATCTTCTCATAAAAATTGTGCACTTTCTCCTTCTCCTCGTAGCAGTACAGGAAGGCCGTCATGGCTCCCGTGTCCATGGCGTACACGCCAAGCCCGAGGAAGTATGAGGAGATACGTGAAAGCTCGGCGCAGAGCACCCGAATTGCCTGTCCCCGTTCGGGCAGTTCCCATCCCAGCAGCTTTTCCACCGCGCAAGCATAGGCGATATTATTGCTCATGGGTGCCAGATAGTCAAAACGATCGGTGTACGCCACAAATTGATTGTAATGGCAATTCTCGGCAATTTTCTCCATGCCGCGGTGCAGGTAGCCAATCACCGGATCGCAACTCACGATTTCCTCCCCGTCAATCACCAGCTTGAGCCGCAGCACCCCATGCGTTGCCGGGTGCGAAGGTCCCATGTTCAGAGTCACCAAATCATGCGGCATGTCCGCATCTTCTCTCAGATACTCCGGCCCGGCTTCGGATGGATTCGGCACTTCAATTACCTTGGTCGTCTTCATGATCTGCTTCTGCCCGTTTTGCGCCCACGCAGCGTCGCGCTCATTGTACTCTTACCCTTCCCCAATTTCAAGCCCAAAGTGACGTGTCACCCCATAAACGTTTTTACGGCAAAATAGATACTTGACAAAGGGGGCATGGCGTTCTACAATCTCACCCGTACGAGTTCCGGTCTTTAATAGGATTGGAGCGGGTCGATGGCCCGCTCTTTTTTTATAAACGGTCGGGAAACCAATAACCAACTACCTCCAAAACATGGCTACCACAGATATTACAGCTTTGATTGATTTTTATGTACGCGAGAAAGACCTCACGCGCGAGAGCGTGCTGCAGGCGCTGGAAGCTTCGTTTTTGACTGCCTATGCCAAAATGGTACCTGGTGCAGACCGCATTCACCATTTGCGAGCAGTAGTGAATCCTCAAAAAGGTTCCGTAAAAATAAAGGCCGAGATGACGGTGGTGGAGGATGCCGAAATGCGCGATCCATTCAACGAGATTAAGCTGAGTACGGCGCAGGGTGTTTGTGCGCTGAAGGGAAAAGAGGTGAAGCCGGGCGACACGTTGAACGTGAATGTGACTCCCAAGGACTTCGGACGCATCGCCGTTCAAACGGCGCGCCAAACCATGCAGCAGCGCATTCGTCGTGCAGAGCAGGAAATGCTGGCAGATGCGTTCAAGGATCGTATTGGCGAGGTGGTAACGGGTACGGTGAAGCGTTATGACAAGGGTGATGTGATTGTCGAGGTAGAGAAGTTCGAGGGTATTTTGCCTTCACGCCAGCGAATACCTGGAGAGGAGTACAATACGGGGGATAAGTTGCGATTTTATGTTGTGGAAGTAAAGGACGGGGCGCGCGGACATGAGCTGATACTTTCGCGCAGCCACCCGAACTTGGTACGGCGTTTGTTTGAGAATGAAGTTATTGAAATAGCGGAGCATTCCGTGGAGATTGTCATGGTGGTGCGCGAGGCCGGTTATCGAAGCAAGCTGGTGGTGCGCAGTCATGATGCGAATGTGGATCCGATCGGCGCTTGCGTAGGAATCCGCGGATCGCGTGTGAAGAACGTGGTCAATGAGTTGAATCACGAAAAAGTAGATATTCTTGAATATTCAGAGGATAAAAGGGTTATGGTGCAAGAGGCCCTTGCGCCGATTGATCCTGTGAGTATCGAGGTGGATGAAGCGCAAAAGTTAGTGACCGTGTATGTAGAGGACGATAAGGCTGCTGCTAAAGCAAAGGGGCGCAAGGGACAAAACGTGCGACTCACGGCGCGGCTTATATCCGAACCCAATGAGCGCTGGGACGTGCGGGTAGAAGCACGCGGGGGAGAAACTTCAGCCAATGAGCAGGTGCAAGAGGCTGCTGCCCAGCTTGCGCAGGCATTGCATATTAATGATGAGTTGGCCAGATCCATGGTAGAAGCTGGCTTTACCCGCGTGCAGGATATTGTAACATGGGATGTCCAGAAGGAAGATTTGGTGGATACGTTGGGTATCACGGCGGAACAGGCGGAGCATATTCTCTCCACCGCTAAAAATGCATAACCCGAACTTGAGAATATAGACACATGCCCGTAGAGAAACAAAAAAAGGAAGTCCTGGATCTGCTGGGAAACAAAAAGAAGGGAGCTGCAAAGCCTGCTCCCGCTCCCAAAAAAGCAGCTCTCGATTTGTTGTCGCCGCAGCGCAAGAAAAACCCGGAGCAAGAAAAAGGGACACCGCCGACTGAGCTCCCTGTTGAACAGACTAAAACGCCATCTGCTCCAGTGAGCAAGCCCGCTCCTGCCCCTGTTCCGGCGGCTGGCATTACGCCCGGCAGCACAATCAATGTGAAAGCTCCGGTGTCGGTTTCGGATTTATCGGCTTTGATGGGTCTTAAGCCCTTCAAATTGATAGCTGATTTGATGCGGATGGGAGTATTCGCCAATCCGGAGACCCTGCTGGAAAGCGACCAAGTGGCTGCGTTGTGCGAGAAGCACGGGTTTACCTATGAAAGAGTCAAGCGCGAGAAAGGAGCCGGGGTCAAGGCACCTGTGGAGGTGGCGGAGCCGGAGGCTGTCGCTCCCGAGGCCGAACCTGAGGAAGCCCTCAAAGTGCGTACTCCGATCATTACGGTGATGGGGCATGTTGATCACGGCAAAACTTCGCTACTCGATTATATACGCCGCACCAAGGTGGTAGCGGGGGAGGCCGGTGGGATTACCCAGCACATTGGCGCCTATACGGTTAAGCACGGTGAGCATACGATCACCTTTATTGACACTCCAGGCCACGCTATCTTTACGGAAATGCGTGCTCGCGGCGCGGATGTTACGGATATTGTCGTATTGGTGGTGGCGGCCAATGATGGTATTATGCCCCAAACGAAGGAGGCAATTATGCACTCTAAGGCAGCGGGTAAGACAATGATTGTTGCGATCAACAAATGCGACTTACCGGCGGCAGACCCCATGCGCGTGCGCACTCAGCTCATGGAAGAGGGATTGGTCCCTACCGATTTTGGCGGTGAGGTGGAGTGCGTGAATGTATCAGCTGCCACCGGCGAGGGTATTGATGATCTTTTGGAGTTGCTCTGTTTGCAAGCAGAGGTGCTTGAACTTCGCGCTAACCCGCGTGCCAACTGCCGCGCCTCTATCATTGAAGCTCGTGTGGAGCAGGGTAAGGGCAGCTCAGCTACCGTTATTGTGCAAAGTGGTACGCTCAAGGTAGGTATGCCTTTCATATGCGGCCCATATGCCGGTAAGGTTAAAACCATCATAAATGACCGCGGCGAGAGCATTAAGCGTGTGCTGCCCGGTATGCCGGCAGAGGTATCTGGCTTTTTGGAGACTCCCAATGTGGGCGATGAATTGGTGGAGATGGAAAATGAGCGTGCCGCGCGCAGACTCTCTGAAGAACGCGTCGAGGAGCAGCGTCGTGAGCGACTCGCCATGCCCAAGCGCTCACGTATGGAAGATGTGCTTGCCATGATCGGCGAGACCAACCACAAGGCCATCCTTAAACTCTTTTTGAAGGGGGATGTGCAGGGCTCCGTGGAGGCCATCAAAAAGGCGATCATGGACATCAAGAGCGAGAAGGTGGAGTGTGAGTTTATTGGGGCGGCAGCAGGACCTATTTCTGAGAATGATGTGCTGTTGGCTTCATCTTCGGATGCGGTGATTCTCGGTTTCAATGTGAAGGCGGAGACTAATGCTGTCCGGGCGATAAAACGCGAGGGCGTGCAGGTGAAAATCTTTTCCATCGTGTACGAGCTTATCGACCAGGTGAAGGATGCTATGTTGGGCATGCTTGAACCTGAAACACGCGAAACAACGTTAGGCCATGCAGAAATCAGGCAGATTTATAAATTGAACAAAGGAAAAGCTGCGGGGTCATACGTGACAGACGGTAAAATGCTGCGCACTGCCGAAGCTCGGGTGCTACGGGATGGGCAAGTGGTGTTTGATGGACGTATGTCCACTTTGCGCCGCTTTAAGGATGAAGTGGAGGAAGTGAAGAGCGGACTGGAGTGCGGCATACGTCTGGCAGATTACGATGATTACGAGGAAGGCGATGTCATCGAATGCTACACGCTCGAAAAAATTAAGCAGACACTATAAATCACCATGGCAACGCACCGCTTAGACAAGGTGAACGAACTGCTCAAGCGGGAAATTGGCACCTTTGTGCAACGTGAGTTCGAGTGGCCCGGTACGATCGTATCCATCTTGGATGTTGAAACGACGGAGGACTTGCGTGAGGCGCGCGTGTGGGTCGGAGTTGTCGGGCGCATGGGGGCGGCTGCCGTGCTTGAAAAACTCACGCGGGCGCGGGGCAACATCCAGGGGGCAGTGAGTCGGCGAGTGGTACTGCGCAACACGCCGCGTCTGAGCTTCAGGCATGATGACTCTGCCCAACGTGGAGTAGATATGGTTAATCTTTTGGATGATATTGAAAAGAACTTGCCAAAGGCTCCAAGATTGCCGGACGGAGAAGTGGATCCAGAGTTATGAATTTTTGACGCAAGCGCGAGGCACATCATGGCGGGAAAGCTTATCATACGCCGAATGGGATCCGTGGCTCCCACGGTATGCTTGCTTTTCTTTCTTGCGTTTTGCGTTGCAGTGGTGTGGTTGAGTACGCAGGGTGTGCCTGATTTTGCCGTGCGTTTTTTGGAGCGCAAGGTGGCTCAGCAGGGCGTGTATCTGCATATTGATAAATTGAGGTTAGCTCCCATGCGTGGTTTGGCTGTGCATGCGAGTAACGTGCAACTTTACACTGATGCAAAGCAGAGTGATACGCTGGGGCATGCTCGGCACGCTGCTGCGGGACTCAGTCTTGGCGCATTGCTCACCGGCAATCTTCGTGTATCGTTTATTCAGGTTGTTCAGGCAAATTTTGATCTGCCGGTGACAACTCCTGCCGGAGCTGAGTTGCCAGTGCAGGTAGAAAGAATAGAACTGCACATGGGGCGTAGGGGAGTGCTGCACATTGACAATGGACGTCTGGATGTGATGGGAGTTTCTGTGAAATTGGCTGGCAGTTTAGATTTTGCGGCGATGCCGATTACTTCCTCCCCGGACGAATCGCTGGATCTGTCAAGGTTGATCACCGAGCATCAGGACATCATTGACCGCGTTTACACCACAATTCGCGACCAACAGTGGGTAGCTGATGAAGCGCCTGCTTTGAACATACGCGCGGATTGGGTCAAGCAACCTTACATTACGTTGCAGGCAAATATCCCAAGATACGATATCGGCCAATTTCATTTCCGCGATGTCGTAGCCGATCTCAGTTACAACACGCAGAGCATCACCATCAACTCCCTGCGTTTCCGCACGAAGGATCCCGATGCTTCTGCATCGTTTCAAGGCGGGTATGACATGAAGGAACGTCATCTGGGCTTCAACATGCGCAGCACTGTAGCATTGGTGCGTATGATTCACCACGTAAGCCACTCGCAAACTCGCGCCTTCTTGGAAAAGTTTCGTCACCCGGATGATACCCCGCCGGATGTCAAATTGAATGGGGACATTGTGTTTGAAGAGGATTTTACGCTACAGAGCGCCCGGGTGCGAGGGCAGGTGCTGCAAAAGGACCTGATGGTGGGCAGTACTGAAGTGGATGAGCTGGAACTCTCTTTCTTTTACAGTAATGGCGACTTTAACATTGATAAATTGGAACTACGTTTCCAGGACGGTTCGCTCCAAATATCAGCAAGTGCAAAAAATCAGGTGGGTCAGGCGCAGCTGGCCATCGATCTCCCGATTCAAAAAGTATTGAACCTTGTGAACGAGTTTTCGCCTTCACCGGTAGAACTGCCGGAGGGGTTGGTGCTCGGAGAGCGTGTGAACTTGCAGTTGCAGGCGCAGCTGGATGCGCCTTCGTTTAAGCCTGGACAGGATACATGGCAAGACTTTGTGCCCACTTTCCACATGCTTGGGGCATGGCTCACTACAGATAAAATTGCTTACAATGGTTATCATTTGGATCAGCCGCGTCTGCAAATTAAACTCTCCGAAATCAAACAGAAGGCAAATTACATGCCGGCCATGGTGCAGCAATTGCATCTCACGCTTCAAGCCCAAAGTGCAGAGCTTCCCGCTGGCCTTTCACAACACCCTCTTCATTTCGATTCTCCGAGTATCAATGCTGACTTTGACACGTTGCTATTTAGTGAAGAGGGACTCCCGAATCGCGTGGAAAATATAGGATTTTCAGCGATGGCGAAGGAGGTGTCGCGTTCGGCGGCAGACAATCAACATGAGACGGCTTTTCATGTACAGACCCCTCAGTTGGATCTCACGGCCCGTCAGGTGTGCTTGGAATCGTACAAAAATCCGGATACTTTGCGCGTGCAGCAGGCACGAGTTGGGTTGAAGATGGCGGGCATGCAGACGGGCAACTTACAGGTGGGTCATGGTGATCTTCTGATGGATGAATTGCGCCAAATTACACCGTTGGGAGGCTCCGATCGCTTGTTCTCCTCCGGGCAACTGAAAGCAAGTTTCCGCGATGTAAAATATGACGCGCATGAAGTGGGCGAAATCACACTGAACGCCGGACTTAATGAGTATACAAATGGATGTGCCGAGCTGCATATACTTGCCCCCGGGGACAAACAAGCTTGCGCGATAAGCGCTAAGCCTGATTGGAGCAATTCGGGGCAACTTGTTCTGAAAGATTTGCAGGCGCAAGTGCCTGGGGAGTTCATTGGCATGTTATTGGATATAGCGGGGGCGCAGGTAAACGAAGTTGAAATGCCGGAATTGGTGCGTATGAGTGGCAAGCTGCTTTTTTCTTCCAGGATGCAGTTGCAAGAGGCTGCACTGCGTGTGGAAATGCCTGAACTCGTGCGCACACCACAGCGCATCGCTGTATTCCGCGGCATGCGCATACCGCTAAACCTTGCGGCAGATGTTACTTTGAAGCGCCCATACGATAAAGAGGACCTGCTCTACAACATCAACTTGAAGGCCACACATGCTACCGGTAACTTTGCCGGTGTCATCGACGGATCTACAGCGGGCAATTTGCATGTCACAGGCCGCAATACAATCCGCCCGGATGTGGTTGATCAGCTCATAGACAATAAACGCGCCCACTCCATTATTCGCGATTTTCGTTTTTCGAATGCCTCGAAAGCCACAATTTCTGATATTGATGTGCAGGTAGACTACACCAATGGCGTGCAGGTGGATTCGTTCTGCCGAGTGGAGTTGCGCCAGGCCGAATACCAAATGAATGTGTTGCTGAATAATGAAGATGGTACGGAACGTGTGCGCGCCGATATGGGACCCGATCCGTATGTCAAGGTCAATCTTGCCACTTGTGGTGTAGCTGCCCATGTGCGTATTGGTAGTATGAGCCAACAAGGTGCGCCCATGCCGGATGAAACGGTGGTTACCATTTCTGCCCCCACTCTTATTTATAACAACTCTCCCTGGCTGCGCCGCAACAAATGGAAAAGCGGTGTACGTGAAACGAAGCTGAGCGGCGAGGCTGTGATTATTGATGTGGAGCGCAGTTTTGTAGAATTGCGTAAAGTGGGAGGCACGGTGTATCCCGCCTATTCGCTGGGCATGTTCTACCCGGAGTTATACGGCTTTTTGGAGGATGTGGTGTTGCCGCTGCCCGCGCATGTAGAAACGGATCAATGCGTGTTCCCCATATACGATGATTGTACACGACCCATGAAGGGTGTCATTGGCGTGAAATCTGAAAAAAATGCCGGTTTCAATTTTATCGGAACGACGATTCCGTTGGATCATTTTTCGGGCTTTATCAGCTTGTCAGATGACGCTGTGCTGCTGGATCGCATGAATGCGCAGAGTTGGGAGGGGGTGCTCAACGCCATGGTGCGCATTGGCATCAGCTCCCCCAAAACCACATTTAACGGTGTGGTGCGCGCTAGCTGCATGAATATGCAAAAAATCGCGCATGCCTACAAGAGCGTGCAATCTCCTGCTTTGTGCAGCGGAGAGATTCATTTCCGTTCGCCAGGTCCTGAACTGAAGGATGTGACGGCGTACGGTCGGGTGGATATTGAGGATGGGGATTTGATGTCGCTGAGTCTTTTCCGCCCCGTGGGAGAGATGATTAGTGATCTTCCCAAGCATTTGGAGCACTTGGAAAAGCAAGCGCGCGGCGATCAATCTCCCAATGGCAAACCAGGCGTCTTGATGAGGCTTTTTTCCGGCATCTTCCGTGGATTGGGCAAGATTGTGGGCCGAACCGGCGGCAAGATTACCAGCACGGCCAGCAATATCCCTGGCATGAATCATCTCATCGCATATGATTTAAAGGAAGCCCATGCTGATTTCCAAATTGCCAACGGACATATTTTTACCCGTAATATGGAGGCAACTGGCAGTAATCTCAACGTCAAGTTGAATGTTGATGTAGACTTGGACACGCTGCAAGTACGCGGTAATTTGTGGCCGAAGATTTCCAGTTTGCCGACTATCCTGCTTGCTCCGGTGACAGTTCTATCGGACCTTATGATGGATATTGTGATTTACGGACCGTTGGATGACATAAAATGGCGTATTACTTGGGATCGCTCCATCAAAAAGAGGGGAAAGCCATCGAAAACAAAAAAAGAATAGGGAAGTAGCCACGGCTATTTCTGATGTTTATTCCTGTTCGGCCGTCAGACCTTGCGACGCGCCCACGTGAGATCATGCAGCATTATTTCTAAAATGACGTATTCCACTACAAGATCAGCTACGATCAGATACCAGATGCCGGTGAGTGTGAGAGTCTGTGGCCACAGTGTATTCCATACCATGAGACAAACCACGCGGATAAAGCCCATACATGCATAGGATACATACATGACGCGCCGCGTGTCACCGGCGCCGCGCAGGCACATTTTAATCATGAGCATGCCGGCGTAAAACGGCTCAGCAAGTAAAAATACTTTGACTACCGGCACTGCTACCGCCATGAGCCCTGGCGAATCTGAGGCAAATATGTGTACAAAAAACTCCGGGAACAAGTAAAATACAATTCCCATAGAACCGGTAAAAATCATGCTGTAGATCATGCATTTGCGGATTGTTGCCATAGCGAGCCGCACACTGCCGCTGCCCAGGTATTGTCCTACGAGCGATGCCCCTGCCACACCTATGGCGAAGCTGGGCAGAAAGCTGAGCGACTCAATGCGGATGGCAATCGTGTGCGCTCCCACAGAAGCGTCGCCTAATCGTGAAATGACATGCAGCACGTAAATCTGAATAAGCCATATTCCACCTACTTCCACGGCTTGCGGTAGCCCAATCCGCAGTATGCGCATCATCATATTCCAATCCGGCAACATGGAACGCACATCCAAAAAGAGTGGCGGGACGTAACTCATTCCTCGCAGTGCGGCGTATTCATCCAATGTGGTGTTTCGAAGCCGTGCGCGCATGCGTGGCGTATGCCGTGCCAGCAAGTAGATAAGTATGCCGGCAGAAATTGCCATTCCTGCTACCATCCCCAGTGCCAATCCCTCAACGAATAACCCGCATACATGTACCAAAAATATGCTGAGAACTACATTGAGCCCGTCTACTGCCAGCATAATGAAAAATGGGGTCTTTGTGTCCCCTTCACCGCGTAAGGCGGCGTTCACTGCAAAGACGACCCCGGAAAAGACCGCTACCCAACACCCTGTGTACATGAAACGCAGAGCCACTTCCTGCGCAAAGTCCGATAAATTCACCACCCGTGTCACCAAAAAATCAGCTGTGGCATACATAAGTACCGCAGAGAGCACCCCGGCAATAAGCCCAAGTATCGCAGCTTGGTTGGCAGCGTAATTAGCCTCGCTGAAGCGGCGTGCACCCGTCATGCGACTCACGATTGCCGTGGCGCCCATGCCCACAGCTCCTTGCATCAGAAAGCCTAACCACATGACGTACCCAGTCACACCGATACCGGAGGCGAGCTGTTCCTTGACCGTTCCATCGTCGCTCATGCCGGTGGCGAGAATGAGTGATGTCGCGGAGCAGATGAAGCTCATGACTTGCTCCAGTAGTGGCCAAAGCGCAATGGTGATAATTTGTCGTGGCAAGCTTAAGCCTGAAAGTTTGCCACTAAGTTGCCCTTTGGCTAGTGCAGCGCGTATCTTACCCTCTCGCCCATCTCCTATACTCATCGCCCGTCTATTAAAGCACACTTCTCCTAGTTTGAACAGTCCTTATCACAAACGCAGTTCATCTGTCTGTGACCGGACTGTTTTCGTACGTACATGGTACGAGAACGCTCAGCCATGCGGCGTACCTGTTCGACTCAGCGCATGCTCCGGAAATTGACGCGCGACATGTTTTGAGCTTGCGGAATGGTACGCAGCAAGCTATAAGTGATGGTGATGAACCTGCCCAACTGCATTACTTTTACGCGCCTGATTATGGTCATCGTCTTCACGGTGGCTCTCGCTTCGGACGCCACTGTTTCCCCTGCGGCTGCGGAATCTGCTCCCTTTGCTGGTTGGTTCATTGCGCTTTCTTTTCCGGCCAGCGTTGCTCTTTGGGCCTTTGTGGTCGGCGCCATCAGCGATTTTTTCGATGGGCATCTAGCTCGAAAATATAGTCTTGTCACAAACTTGGGCAAGCTCCTTGACCCCCTGGCGGATAAAATATTAATCTGTGCTGCTTTTGTGTACTTAAGTTCTGTGGGCATGTGCCCATTTTGGGTAACGATTCTCATTCTTTTCCGTGAATTTTTGGTGACGGGGTTGCGCCAACTCGCCGCGCTGAAGGGAATGGTTATTGCCGCTGATTTGTCCGGTAAGTGGAAAACGGGACTGCAGCTCGGTTTTTGCATCGCGTGTCTTTTCCATTTGGCGTACGGAGGCAATGCCCCGCAACCACTGCGTTTCCTTTCCGTTGGGGAGGGAGGAGAGTGGTGCCGCGCCTTTTTTCTGTGGGGTAGTGTGTTGCTTACCCTGTGGAGCGGATGGCACTATCTCATACGCGGCCGCCAACTGCTGCGCGGCTGATCTGCGTTGTCTTGCACCATGAAAGACTCTCTTGATCATTCCCATGATGAATTAGTTGAGCGTTTTATCCGTTACATGAAGGCTGAACGCAATGCTTCGCCGCTTACCATGGCTTCCTACCGTCGTTCGCTCACACAATTTCGCGGGTGGATGGGCGCGCAGTTCTCCTCCTGGCAAGCTTGCACTCCGCAACACTTCCGCAGCTGGCTCTACCTTGCTATGGAGCAACAGCTTCAATCTGCCACCATTCGTCTTCGTTTTGCGGCCTTGCGCTCCTTTTATAGTTATTTGCAGCGCTATGGCGAAGTGCCGATTAATCCACTTGCAGAAGTTGCCTTGCCAAAAGCAAAACATCCTCTTCCCGTGCATCTCAATCTCAAACAAATAGAGGAGTTGCTTGGCATGCCCTTCCGCGTTCCGCCGGACAAGAAGAGCCCACCTTGGCTCCCTTACCGCGATGCAGCTATTTTGGAGCTCTTTTATTCATGTGGCATGCGTCTCAGCGAACTCGTGAGTCTGAATGCCACCGCTTTGCCGGATGGGGAGGACTGCTTGCGCGTAGTTGGCAAAGGGCGTAAGGTGCGCCTCATCCCCGTGGGTGACTACGCCCGTGCGGCTGTGCGCAAGTACCGTGATATGGCTGGGATCAGCGGCGTGATGCCCCTTTTCATTAGTCGTCTCGGCAAACGGCTTACGGCGCGCAGCATCCAGCTCATGCTTGATAAGTACCTTCGTCTGTCGGACATTCCATTCCACATATCGCCGCACAAATTGCGCCACACCTTTGCCACCCATATGCTGGATGCCGGAGCAGATCTGCGCGCCGTGCAGGAGTTGCTTGGTCACGCCTCCCTTTCGACAACGCAAATATACACGCATGTCACTAAATCGCGCATGAAGGAGGTGTACACCATGGCCCACCCGCGTGCCCGCGTTCCACACTCCCGCCGTGCTACTGAGACCTGATACGCTCTGGTGGAGGGAGTTGATTCGCTAAGAGTGCCCCGCGAGCTCTGCCATTGCCGATGGAGCGTTTCTTGTTTCTTGAAGTTGGCTCAGTTTCCGCCACTTACAGCTTGCTTCTAGCGGGTCGCCTCCTGCTGTGCGTGTGCACCTGAGTTTTACGACTGCCGCGGCAGATTGTTCAAGTATTTTTTAATTCCGTGCACTGGGAAGCGAAGGGAGTTGTTTTGGAAGCGCGTCAACTCGCGGCGTGCTTTTTTTTCACTGCCGAAGAGTTGTTCTGGACTCAGTTTTTGTTCGGGCGGTACATCGAGCTTTTGCTGCAGTACAAAGAGCAGGCAGAGTAACGAAGGCACACGTTGCGCCGGATTTTTATACAACTCGCGCCCCAGTGCCCAAGCTTCATGTTCACGTCCACGGATACGGCACAGATTGTAAAATTCCTGACGCTGGTAAAGCCCCGAGGCTCCGAGTTGCACAGCGCGATGGTATACTTCCGCCGCCTGAGCAAAGGAAGGAAAACGATTGAGGTCTGCGTATGTATCCCCCAAGCTGATATGTAGCAGTATTGAGTCTGGATGGTGTGCTATGCCCTCTCGCAGGAAACGCACGCCTCGCTCAAAATAGGATCGGGAAAGAGACACGCGCTCGCGATCGTCCAGCCGCTCGTTGTTGATGGCGTGCGCCGCTGCATTGACGGCCATATCGCGCGCCGCATTTACCCAGTAGTTTTGCCGTTCTGGATTGAGTGTGGTGATCATTTGCCACCTGCGTTCCACCAATGGCCAATTGCGCTTGGTCCATGCCGTCGTGGCATCCAGCACCATAATTTCCGCAGCCAAACTCCGCAGCCCTCCGAGCAGAAAAAATGAGAGCTGCTCGGCCAGCGTATCTCGACTTGGTAAAAGCGTAATTGACGCCTTGCGCAGATTCGTTGCCGATTCTGCTTCTGCCAAGCGATGGCAGAACGGTTGAAGCGCCGCTCCTCCTACCGCCAAAATCATCAGACAGCAGATGATTTGCAGCATCGCTTTCACTGATGGCAACATCGGCACCATTGTCCAGGCGTCAATCCATCTGCAATCGCGCGCGGATGTCTCGACAGAGCTGTTCCCAAAGCGGTACAGGCGCTTTCACCTCGTACGCGCGCTTGAGCGGCTCGCCCCATATCGCATCGTACTCCACCGGACGCCCCAAATTGTAATCCACTGCACTGCTGGGCACGAAAGGCCCTATGTGCGCTGTGCGGTCCATCTGCTTATCCGCAATCCCCTCGGGCGTTGGGTAACCGCGCATCTTTGCCGTCAGGCAAACCTCCTCAATGATACCACGGGCGCGCTCTTGTTCCCCAGGTAGAGCAAAGAGGTCCACTACGCTGATGCCACCGTGCGCCAGACAAAGGCCGTTGAACGGGATATTCCATGTGAGCTTGCACCAGAGAATTTGCTCTGTGAACTTGAAAGCTTGAGTGCGTATTTTTGCCTGCGAGAATAGTTGGGCCAACTCCTGCGCGCCATGTTCTCCCTCTTCCGTGGGTAAAAGCGGCGCAAATTGGATGTCGCCGCCTTCTAGATGCATGATGTGCCCCGGTTCTTTCATCATGCAACACACAAAGCAGAGTCCCATAAACACCCGTTTTGCCGGCACTACCCGCCCAATGAGTTCCACATTTCCCATCCCATTCTGTAACGTCAACACTCTGGTGCTTTCGTGCAGTAGCGGGGGTAGCGCCTCAGGAAACAGGTGATTGCAACATGTCTTCCACGCCACTACCACCAAGTCTACCGGCCCGCACTCTTCCGGCTTTCGCACCGCATGTACCCGTTCCAGTCGCATATCTCCGTCCACAGAAGAGATATTCAATCCTCGTTGGTTCACCGCTTCCCATGCTGAACGCATGATGAAACACACTTCGTGCCCGGCCTCCGCTAAACGCGCGCCATAGTAACAACCAATTGCTCCTGCCCCGAGTATCGCTATCTTCACACCGCATATCGTACCATATTGCGGCTCTCCCGGCAAGCCTGAATCAACGGGGCAGCTTCGTTAGAATATCAGTTGATCATGTCGGCATGAAATGAATTGGTCATGACGCATTCGTTCATTTTTTAGCTTGCCTCCTATTAACCTCTCCTGTACCATGCGGGTGGGGCCGTAGCTCAGTGGTTAGAGCAGGGGACTCATAATCCCTTGGTCGTGGGTTCAAATCCCTCCGGCCCTACTACATTTTGGGATTTATAGGGATTCATAATGCGCATAAGTTCAGGGTCAACCCAAATTTTGGGTCAACCCAAATTTTTGTGGAAAGAGCGTTTTTCGATGAACAGGTGGGAGCATTCCAG